>CAYZAZ010000042.1:0-9050 GCA_964476545.1 uncultured Gammaproteobacteria bacterium | reverse complement strand
AATGTTACGGTAGATCTTGGAGAATGGAGTGGATACCATCGGCTGGCTCAGTACCTTCTGTAATACGAATATTGCGAATTATTATGCGAATGTTGCGAATATGCTAATATAGATTTAATGGGAAGGATAATCTATCCTGATTTATGTTTTAAGATTAATGGCATTTTGTTTAAGACACATAATCAATTGGGGAGATATTGTAGTGAGAGTCAATATTGTGATGTAATTGAAGAATTATTTAAAGAAATTTTAGTAAAATATGAGCGAGAAAAAGTTCTTCCGCCAGCATTTAAAGGTGAAAAAGAGGGAAGAAATAAGGTAGATTTTTTAATTGACGATAAAATTATTTCAGAAATAAAAGCTAAAAAAATTTTAACAAAGGATGATTATTATCAAGTTAGAAGATATTTAACTTCTTTAAATAAGAAACTAGGAATTTTAGTAAATTTTAGATCTTTATACATTTATCCAAAGAGAATTTTAAACTCAGTCGCTAATGAATAATTATTCGCATAATTCGCATCATTTGCATAGTATTTTTAGATTCGTATTATTTTATAAGGAAGCGATCCAAAGGAATATTAATATAATTTGCCTTGAGCCAGGCTTCAAAGGAGATTTTAGAATTTGCCTTTGGTGAATCTAAAGTGACAATAAATTTATCTTCAGCATAATCAAAGCCTATATTAAAACCTGGTAACTTAAGAGGAATTTTATTACGTAGTTCTTGTTTTTGCGTACTTAAATCTTTTATTTCTTGAGCGAGTTCTTCTTCTTTGACGCCAGTTCCAGTTTCAACTGGGATTAAAGTTGGAAGAGGTTTAGAATTAGAATATGAGGGAATAATTTTTGTTGGTAATGGTTGGCTGGGGACACTTGTGGGAACTAATATTTCTTCGTCTGGCTTATTAATGGGAATAAATAAAACCATAAAAAATAGTATTCCTAGAATTGTGGCAATTACTAAATAGTGTTTTAGATCTGTATTCATACAAAATATAATACGAATAATATTAATTATAATGCGAATGCTACGAATGATACGAATATATTTATTATTCGCATAATTCGCATCATTTGCATAGTATTCTTAGATTCGTAGATTCGTATTTTTATATCTTTTTTACTCCAAAGGCGACGCGATATTTTGGAAATGGATAATAGCGATTTTCATTAAAAGGAGTGGCTGATAGTCTTCCATAATAAGGATCATATGCCCAGACATTATTATTTTCATCAATATTTGTTATCCAAAAAAAGTGACCACAACCGGCGTCGCAATAACGACCTAGAGTGAAAAGTGTCCAACCGTTTTTAAGATAATTTTTAAAGTCATCGGCGACTTCATTAATAGTTGCATTGTTATAAATCATATAATCGGTTGTTTTTAAACCCATTTGATTCAGTACTGCCTTAGCGTCGGAATATGATGAACCGTCACAACCGGCATAAAAGCCTTTTTGAGTGTAAAGATCAACAATTTTTTGGGGATTATAATCGGCTTGTAAATATGAGGTGAGGATCATGGAAACAGTGGTTGGACCACAACCAGCTTTACAAAGAGTACAACCCTGGGGTAGGGAATAATTATCATAGGGTCCATTACATTGAGAATAATAAATGTAATTAGATTGGATGGGTTGACCTGTAGATAGTGGGAAGGGATTAGTAATAGATGGAGTGACGGTTGTGATAGGATCGAATTTACCGGTTTGGGAAAGAAGATTTAAAAATCCATCAATTATTTTGGATTCTTTTTCGAAATATTTTATTTGGGTATTAGGTGGTGCGTCGCTTATTTTAAGGTTGCCTTCTGGTAAATCTGTTAAAACCCGGATATCTTCTTGTTTTATATTATTTTGAGTTAGCCAGAGTTTTATTTTATCATCAGCGGTAGCGGTTTTTTTAGAAATAAGGTATTTTTTTTGATCGCTTGAGTATTCAGCGTTAAAATCTTGACTATAAAAAGAGGCGATTATTATTGGAGATATTTTCGGTTGGGTATTTTGAGAAGAGGTAGACGACTTAAAAGGAAAAAAACTTTGTTTATTTATTGTTAGATTATTATTGTTATTTTTGCTAAATAAAGAAGGTAGAAAGATAAATAAAAGTAAGATAAAGATAAGAATGAGAGATAAAACTATTATGACTTTTTTCATAGTGAGATTGCTTCGCCAAAACTCGCAATGACAATGGCGGTTTTTTTAGTTGACAATATTAGTAATATTCTTCATAATGAAATTATACTTGCAAAAATTGTCATTCCGAGCGATGAGTATTGAAATGACCGTGAGTATAATAAATTATGTCTAGCTTTTTTGATTTTATAAAAAAACCAGAACCAAATACAAGTCCAACTTTGCCACAAGGAGGAGTTATGGGTGGAAATATTCAACAAAATTCAAATGTCCAACAAAATCAAAGTATCAAACCTCCAATTTCCAACTCCAATCCGCCAACTGGCGGACCAGTTTCCAATGTTCAATCACCATCTTCAACTGTCAATCCTCAACCTTCAAATGTTAGCAAGCAAAATAGTCTTGATTTAATGACTCATTTGACTCAGCGCTCAAATCGTGTCTTTGTCACGGCTCAAACAAAAGCTAAAGAATTGCAATCTCAGTTTGTAGATAGTGAACATCTTCTGCATGGCTTAATGTCTGACAGTGAGATTTATAAACTTTTAACAGATCTAAAAATTCAACCTCAAGTTGTTGAAATGGAATTGGTAAAAGTTTATAAAAAGGGAATAAGTCCGGCTGTACCTCAAATTTCTCCAAGAATTAAGAGAATAATTGATAATTCATTAGTGACGGCGCGAAAATTGGGATTTGAATTTATTTCTCCGGAACATTTGTTAATTGCTTTATATGAAGAAGGCGAGGGAGTGGGGGCAAGAGTTTTGGCTAAATTAGGTTTGAAAATTGAAGATATTAATAAGAAAGTTTTAGGAAATAAAGAGGGCTTAGTTGGGCAAAATGAAAAAAAGAAAAGTGTTTTAGAACAATATACCATTGATCTCACAGCTAAAGCGGCTCAAGGGCTTTTGGATCCAGTAGTGGAGCGCTCAGAAGTAATTGAGCGAGCAATCCATATTTTATCTCGGCGGACAAAAAATAATCCGGCTCTTGTGGGTGAAGCTGGTGTTGGTAAGACGGCAATTGTCGAAGGTTTAGCTGAACAAATTGTGGCTCGTAAAGTACCGGAACCACTTTTAACAAAAAAAATTCTTCAATTAGATTTAATGAGTATTATTGCCGGTGCATCTCACCGAGGTGAGTTTGAAGAAAGAGTTAAAAATTTAATTGAAGAAGTAAAAGATTCACATGGAAATATAATTCTTTTTATTGATGAAATTCATAATATTGTGGGAGCAGGAAGTTCGGGCGAAGGATCACTTGATGCTTCAAATTTTTTAAAGCCAGCTCTTGCTCGAGGAGAAATTCAAATTATTGGAGCAACAACATTGACGGAGTATCGAAAATATATTGAAAAAGATCCTGCCCTTGAACGAAGATTTCAACCTGTGTTAGTCCCTGAACCAACAGAGGAGCAGGCAATTAAAATGTTGAAAGCAATTAAAGATAAATATGAAGCTTTTCACAAAGTAAAAATTCCTGATAATGTAATTGAAGTGGCGGTCAAACTTTCCAAACGTTATGTGGGCGATAGATTTTTACCAGACAAAGGAATTGATTTAATCGATGAGGCGGCCTCAGCCGTTCGCTTACCATTAATTTCTTTACCGGAAGAAATAAAATCACTGGAAACGAGAATATCTCAACTTTCTCAAGAACAACAAGAAGCCGAAAAAGCAAAAGATCAAGTAAAAGCACGAATATTAAAGTCAAAATTAGGAGATATTCAAAGTCAACTCAAAGAAAAACAAGAAGCTTTTAATTTGAAAAAAGCTCAGACAACAACAGAAGTAACTGAAGATATTATTAAAGATATAATTGCTCGTTGGACAGGGATTCCGGTAGCTAAAATATCAGGAAGCGAGACAGAAAAACTTTCCCATCTTGAAGATATAATGCATGAGCGAATGATTGGGCAAGAGGTAGCGGTGAGTGCCGTTTCTCAAGCGGTACGCCGAGGTCGAGCAGGTCTTAAATCGACAGCTAGACCAATTGGAAGTTTTGTTTTTCTTGGGCCAACCGGTGTAGGAAAAACAGAATTGGCGAAAACTTTAGCCGATATTTTATTTGGTGCCGAGGAAGCAATGATTAGATTTGATATGACCGAGTATATGGAAAAGCATGAAGTAGCAAAACTTTTGGGTGCTCCTCCAGGATATGTTGGTTATGAAGAAGGGGGAAAGCTGACTGAGGCAGTGAGACGACGACCATATTCGGTGGTTCTTTTTGACGAGGTAGAAAAAGCTCATCCAGACATTTTCAATATTTTATTGCAAATTCTTGACGATGGTCGCTTGACAGATAATAAAGGTCATGTCGTGTCTTTTAAAAATACGGTTGTTATTTGTACGTCAAATATTGGCACAAAAATTATTCAAGATGAATTAATGAAAAATTGGGAGAAGATTGTAAAGCCCTCCGATTCGGAGGGTAAACCCTCCTCCGCCAAGGCTACGGAGGGCGGGGATACTTCGTATGAAGAAATAAAAAATGAGGTAATGATGGAATTACGAAAATTTTTCCGGCCAGAATTAATTAATCGTTTTGATGAAGTAATAATTTTTGAACCTTTAAAATACGGCGATATGAAAAAGATTGTGAAATTGCAATTAAAAAGTTTGTCTCGATTAATTGAAGATCAAGAGATGGGTTTTACTGTAACAGATGAGGCAGTATCTGAAATTGTAAAGGTTGGCTTTGATCCTTTATATGGAGCGAGACCACTGCGCCGAGCAATTCAAAAAGAAATTGAAAATCCAATCGCAGGACTGATTATTGATAAAAAATTTACTATTGGTGATCAAATTGCAGTGAATTTTGATGGCACAAATTTTACTTTTAAAATTCAAAAAACAGCCGTGATTGATGCAAAAGAAAAAGTTAAAGAAGTAAAAAAATTTACATGTGAGAGTTGTAAAAATATATTTGAAACGGAAATTGTTCCAAATTCAACAGTGATTTGTTCGAAATGTGGTAAGTCTAATCCGACCAATACTACCAACCCGCCTGCAAACGCTATGCGTTAAGCATTGCGGGCAGGTAAATGATTTAATAATTAAATTTATTAATTTATTGAATTATTTATTTGTCGGATTTGATTATTGGTAGTATTTGTTTATTACACATATATGAAAGGACTACTTGCTCAAAACATTAATATTAACGGCCAGCCAATTACAGGTCCCTTACAGGGGATCAACACCTTAGGTGATTTAGTGAACAAAATTGTTTCTTTTATTATTCCAATTGGAAGTATTATTCTACTTTTTGTTTTAATATCTGGTGGCTATGATTTTATGACCTCAGGGGGCGTGTCAGACAAAGTAAAGGGAGCACAAGGAAAAATTACTGCGGGTTTAATTGGATTTGTTTTACTCCTTACTTCCTTTTTAATTGTTCGACTTATTTCCTATATCTTTGGTTTTACTGGGGGAATTCTTTAATTGCTTTTTCGTAATTTTTTGGGTCACCGACATCAAACCATAGATCATTAAAAACAAAGCCCTTAACCCTTTTTTTACTTATTAATTCTTCAATAATATCTTCTAAAAGAAAAGTTTTTTTATTTTTTGGAAAAAAATTAAATATTTCATGATTGAAGACATAGATTCCAGTATTTATTAAATGACTTTTTATTTCATGATGATTGTTTTGATAGAACTTTACAAGTTGGGTTCCATGGAGTGTTAATTGACCAAAGCTTTCTGGTTGATGGAGATTTTTTAAAGCAACCGTTACTAAAGATTTTTCTTCGAGGTGAAATTTGACTAAATCATTAATGGGAAAATTAGTCATGATATCTCCATGAACTAAAATAAAAGGCTGATTGTCAATTATTTTTTTTACTTTTAAAAGCGCTCCGCCGGTTTTTAAGGTTTCATTTTCATGAGAGTAAATTATTTTTACGCCCCATTTTTTACCATCGCCAAAATAATCAGAAATTTTTTTACCTAAATATCCAGTGCAAATAATAATTTCAAAAACATGATTAGCTTTTAAATTTTCAATCATATATTCGAGGATGGGTTTGCCTTTAATTGGGAGAAGTGATTTAGGGACTTCATATGTATATGGCCGAAGTTTGGTGCCTTGTCCTCCAGCTAAAATAATTGCTTTTTTTATTCCACTGCCAAAATGCTTTCCCAAAATATATTCAATGGCGTGAGAACGATTACGAATAATTTTTTCATCTATCAGAGAATCAATGTCATTTAAAAATTTTTGGTTTATTGTAATGGTGATTCTTGCGCGACGCATGGCACTGATTTTACTCTAAAGCTTGTTTTTTGTCAAAAATGAGATATAATTAAAAGTTGAATATGAATAAATTTATTCAAATAATTTTTTAAGAAGTTTACCCTCCAAATCGGAGGGATTTTTTTAGTCATATTTTTTAAATATGTTTTATAAAAAGAAAGAAGCGCCAATAATTATCTCCGTCGGTGGCTCACTTATCGTTCCAAGTGGAGGAATAGATATTGAATTTCTTAAAAAATTAAATGAATTTATTCGTGAATATGTGAAAAAAGGGAAGCGATTTTTTTTGATTGCAGGCGGAGGACAAACAACTCGGCATTATCAAAAGGCAGGGAAAGCCGTGATTGAAAGTATGGATAATGAGGATCTTGATTGGATTGGTATCCACGCAACTCATCTTAATGGCCATCTTCTAAGAACAATTTTTAATGACATTGCTAATCCGAGAGTTATTCAGCATTATGATCGCAAGCTGACTAATTGGAAAGAATCAGTTGTGATTGGAGCGGGATGGAAACCAGGATGGACGACTGATTATGACGCAGTAAAATCAGCTCAAGATTATGGAGGAAAATTAGTGATTAATATGTCAAATATTGATTGGGTGTATGATAAGGATCCAAATAAATTTAAAGACGCAAAATTAATAAAAAAAATTACTTGGGGTGAAATGATTAAAATTGTGGGTAAAAAATATTCTCCAGGGATGAATGTGCCATTTGATCCTGTAGCAACACAGTTGGCCAATAAATTAAATTTAACAGTAATTATCACCAACGGAAATGATTTTGTAAATATGAGAAAAATTATTGATGGTGACGAATTTAAGGGGACGGTGATAACACCATTTAAAATTGATGCGGAATTTTATGATAGAGAGTATTATACGGGTAAAAAAGGAGAGTATCGAATTGCTCATGTGGAATCAATTTTCGGAAGATTCTTTCATGGGTTAGTCAATTTTTATCGAGCATTAATGATTAGGCTTTTTATTAATCCAAAAAATTGTTTAGACGTTGGTTGTGGGACTGGTGGGTTGGTAAAGAGTTTGCGCTGGTTGGGAATTGACGCTTACGGGGTTGAGATTTCAAAAATTGCTCTTGAGTTAGCGGATAAAGATATGAAGCCATATTTAAAAGAAGGCGATATTACTAAATTACCTTATAAAGATAATCAATTTGATCTAGTTTTAACTTATGATGTTTTGGAACATTTAGAAAAATCAAAAATTCAAAAAGCAGTGAACGAAGTAATAAGAGTGGCAAAGAAAAATGTTTTACACAAAATTTATACTGTAGAAAATACTTGGATTGAATTTTTACATGCTCGAGATTTTTCTCATCTTTCAGTTGAATCAAAGTCTTTTTGGCAGGGTATTTTTAGCGACTTGAAAAATTCATCTATTTTAAGATCTTCAATCTTTAAACTTCCTTCTTTTTTTGAAACAATATTCTTATTAAAAAAGAAATAATTTTAAAACTCAAATGTTAAATGTTAAATCCATATCTAAAATCTAATAACTAAAATTTAGATTAAAAGATTTACGTTATGGTTTTGAGATTTGACATCTAACATTTAAGATAAATTATTGTGTTTTTAAAACATCTTAAGCTAATTAATTTTCGCAATCTTAAAAAATCTGAATTTAGTTTTAGTCAAAATTTAACAGTGATTATTGGAGAGAATGCTCGGGGAAAAACTAACCTCTTAGAAGCTCTTTATTTTTTTATTAATGGGACGGGGTTTCGAGAAAGTCGAGAAGATGAACTTATCGAGTTTGATGAAAAAGAAAGTAGCGTCGAAGGGTCATTTAATGGTTTAAATTTAAAAATTGTTTTATTAAAAAAAGAAAATAAGGTTGAAAAAAAATACTATATAAATAAGGTAAAAAAAAGACATATTCAATATCTTACTGAGCAAAGTAAAGCAATTCTTTTTTCACCTGAGCAGTTAAAAATAATTACGGATTCACCTGATGTAAGGCGAAGTTATTTTGATAAGCAAATTTCTTTTTATGATTTTGAGTACAAAAAAAAGCTTTCAAATTATGAAAATGCTTTGAGACGGCGCAATAAAATTCTTGAGTTTCATAAGGATGAAAATAAATTAAAAGAAGAGTTAGTTTTTTGGAATGCATACTTAGTTAAACAAGGAGTTTATGTAACAAAAAAACGAGAAGAGTATATTACTTATCTGAACAATAATCCAAAAGTAGCCAATCGTGATTTTATGGTGGAGTATAAAAAAAATGAATTAAGTGAGATTCGACTTGAAGAGTTATTTGAACAAGAAAAAAAATGGCGAAGGACGGTGATTGGACCACAGAAGGACGATTTTCAATTTTTTCTTAAATCTAAAATTGATTATAAAAATATTCATCATTTTGGTTCGCGCAGTGAGCAGAGAATGGTCATTATGTGGTTGAAGTTAAACGAGGTAAAATTTTATGAAGAAAAATTTCAAAAAAAACCCATTATTTTACTAGATGATGTTTTTTCTGAATTTGATACTCCCAATAAAAAATTAATTTTGTCACTAGTTAAAAAATACCAAAGTGTCGTGACAACGACGGAAAAAGATATTCTTAAAATGACTGATGTAGAAAAAAAAGTGATTGAATTGTAAGTTACTTTTGCGGAGCACCTGGGTCTGGAA
>CAYZAZ010000041.1:9574-9798 GCA_964476545.1 uncultured Gammaproteobacteria bacterium | reverse complement strand
CCTTCATAAATTCCAAATAAATAAGCCT
Organism: uncultured Gammaproteobacteria bacterium; assembly: GCA_964476545.1. Lineage (GTDB taxonomy): Bacteria > Patescibacteriota > Microgenomatia > UBA1406 > GWC2-37-13 > CAYZAZ01. Next base: position 9,770 of record CAYZAZ010000041.1, on the reverse strand, counting down.
CTACTCCCGCACTCTTAATTTCCACCATCAATTTTCCTGAATAATTTTTTAGAAAAAAAATATATTTTCCTGGTTTTGTTAAACGATAAAGCTCCTTTTTCTCTTTATTAATATCAATATACTCCATATCTATAAAAAAATTAAAAAAGAAGTAATAAAAAAATAGGTGTCGCGAGTGAGGTGACTCTCCGAGAAG
>CAYZAZ010000041.1:2805-9564 GCA_964476545.1 uncultured Gammaproteobacteria bacterium | reverse complement strand
AAGCGGATTGCGGAGATATTCCGCAGAGCCTCGCAGGAGAGAAGTATCACGAGCGACAGAATCTATTTTTTTACCCCACCGAACCTTCCATCTCCATATTAATCAATCTATTTAATTCAATTGAATATTCTAAAGGAATTTCTTTGACTACCGGATCAATAAACCCATTAACTAATAATCCTTCTGCTTCTGATTTTTTCAAGCCACGATTCATTAAATAAAATAATTTTTCTTCACCTAATTTTTCCACCGTCGCTTCGTGCTGAACTTGGGTATCATTTTCTTTAATTTTCATTGTCGGATAAGTATCTGAACGAGATTGACTATCCAAAATTAAAGCATCACAAGAAACAAAAACAGATGAATCTTTTGCTCCAGGCATAATCTGTACTAATCCCCGATAAGAAGTGCGCCCATTATCTTTGGAAATTGATTTAGAAATTATTCTTGAACTTGTCCGAGGTGCAAAATGAATCATTTTTGCCCCGGCATCTTGATGTTGTTTCCCACCGGCTAAAGCAATTGACAAAACTTCTCCCCGCGCTCCCTCGCCCATAAGATAGACACTTGGATATTTCATTGTCAATCGGCTACCTAAATTACAATCTACCCATTCCATGATGGCATTTTCATCTGCTCTCGCCCGCTTTGTCACTAAATTGTAAATATTTTTACTCCAATTTTGAACCGTGGTATAACGAACTCGGGCATCTTTTTTTACAAAAATTTCAACCACCGCCGAATGCAATGAAGCAGTCGTATAAATTGGCGCCGTACATCCTTCGATATAATGAATATAGCTTCCCTCTTCCGCAATAATCAGAGTTCTTTCAAATTGCCCAAATCTTTCCGCATTAATTCTAAAATATGCCTGGAGTGGTAAATTAACCTTAACTCCTTTGGGCACGTAAACAAAAGATCCCCCAGACCAAACCGCACTATTTAACGCCGCAAATTTATTGTCACTGGGAGGAATTAAACTCCCAAAATATTCTTTTACAATCTCCGGATATTTTCGCAGTCCCGTATCCATATCACAAAAAATTACCCCTTGTTTATCCAATTCCTTTTGGATACTTTCATAAACAACTTCCGATTCATACTGCGCCGAAACTCCGGCTAAAAATTTCTTTTCTGCCTCCGGCACCCCAATTCTATCATAAGTATCTTTTATTTCTTTAGGTAGATTTTCCCAAGTTTCAGCTACTTTATTAGTCGACTTAATAAAATAAAAAATGTCATTGAAATCAATTTGAGAAAGATCGCCTCCCCAATTAGGCATTTTTTTTTGAAGAAAAATTTCATAAGCCTTGAGTCGTAAGTCCAACATCCATTTAGGTTCTTTTTTAAAACTCGAAATCATTTCCACGATTTCTTTTGATAAACCCTTTTTTGCTTTAAAAGCATAATTCTCCGGCTTCGAAAATCCGTATTTATCTTGAAAATCCAAACTAGTCATAATAAATAAGTAATTATTAAGAAAGTTTTAAAAATTAAAACGAGGCAAAAATGATTTTTTTTCGCTTCCGAGGGGACCCTGACATGTTTCGATCATATTCAGGGTGAGACTCTCGTGCGATAAAAAAATTATGTTGCCGAGTTTAATAAAAATTCCCATACCCCTTTTCCTCTATTTCTTTCACCAACCCATAATCCCCATCTTTCACTAATTTCCCATCCTTTATTATTAACACTTTATCTGGTTTTACGTACTTTAAAATCCGACTATAGTGCGTTATGAAAATTAGCGTTTTATTTTTTTTTCTTTTATTAATAAACTGAGCGATTGTCTTCAGAGCATCCACATCAACTCCTGTATCCACCTCATCAAAAATTGCCAATTTTGGATTTAAAATTGCCATTTGTAAAACTTCCAATTTCTTTTTTTCTCCACCTGAAGCTCCTTCATTTAATGACCGAGTCACTAATTCTTCTTTGATCTTCAATTCTTTTGCTAATTTGTCTGTTTCCAATCGAAGTTTGAACGGATCTTTTTTTCCAGCCAATGCCACGCGTAGTAATTGAAAAACATTAATTCCAGAAAGTGAAAGGGGTGTTTGGAAAGAAAGAAAAATTCCTAACCTCGCCCTTATATCTGATTTAACTTTACTAATATTTTTTTTATTTAAAATAATTTTACCTGTACTTTTATATGTTGGATGGCCCGCAATAGAATAAGCCAAAGTAGATTTTCCTGATCCATTTGGCCCCATGATAGCATAGACTTTATTTGCTTCAAAATTATAAGAAAAATCCTTAATAATGGATTTTCCATTTGCTGAAATATTTAAGTTGTTAAGTTTTAACATACTCTTATATTAAATCTCAAATGTTAAATGTTAGATCCATATCTCAAAACTATAAATCTAATTCCCTAGATAAGAAATTTTAAGTTATGGATTTGACATTTGAGTTTTGACATTTAAGCTTATACGAATAGCTCTCTCAATTTTATCTTCTTCAACTGTTCTTTAAGAATATTGTTTAATTTAGTTTTTAAAAAATCCTTGTGTTTGCAAATGCTTTCATTCTTACAAACATATTCTTGCCCACAACACTTAGTCACTTCCACATCCTTTTCAAATATCCGCATGTATTCATATAGAGATATTTGATTAATTTTGTCAGTAATTTTATAACCTCCAGATCGACCTTCTTTACTTATCAACAAACCATATTTCGCCAACTCAGCCGAAATTCGCGCTAAAAAACGTTGGGGTAAATTAGTATCTTTAACTAAATCAGCCAAAGAAATAATTCCTTTCTTTTTTATACAGATAGAAAGAATAATTAAACCATAGTCTGATTGTTTGCTGATATTGAACATATTTTGTGAAACCCTGTACCGTTATCTGGTACTGGGGTAAAACCCCATGCCGTTATCTGGTACTGGGGTAAAACCCCATGCCGTTATCTGGTACTGGGGTGAAACCCTGTACCGTTCCCGAAGGGATCTGGTACTAGGGAGAACATATACTTGTTTAGTAATAGTTTAGCAAAATTCACTTTAAAGTCAACTCTTGATATAATATAAACTTAAACTATGTCAAAATATATTTTTGCAAATCGAGTACAAAATGTTCCTAATTCAGGCATTGGTTTTATGATGAAATATGCTTCCAAATACCAAGATGTACTATCTCTTGGCCAAGGCACACCTCTATTTCCCACACCTCAATTTATTTATGATGAACTTTATCAAAGATCAAAAACTGACCCTGAACTTGGTATGTACAGCGGGACAAAAAATGAAACACCTTTAAAACAGCTTATTGCAAAACAAATGGAGAGACTCTACAGATTTATTCCCGACCTTCAAGAAATTTATTTAACAGTCGGTGGCATCGGCGGTCTTTATTCCGCTTTAATGTCTTTAGTCCAAAAAAATGACGAGGTAATTTATTTTGACCCCAGTTATCCTCTTCATCTTTCGCAAATTTATCTTACAGAAGCAAAGCCAGTTTTTGTTTCTTATGATGAAAAAAATAAATGGTCGCTAGACATTGATCAATTAAAAAAGGCAATTTCTCCCAAAACAAAAGCTATAATCCTCACAAACCCCAACAATCCTACTGGGACTGTTTTATCTGAAAAGGAAGTTAGAAGTTTAGCCGAAATTATTATAAAAAATAATTTAATTTTAATCTTAGATGAGGCCTATGAATTTCTTACTTATGAAAAAAAACTTTTTAGCCCAATGAAAATTCCCGAACTGCGCAAGAACATTATTTTATGCAAAAGTTTTTCTAAAGAATATGCGATGACCGGCTGGAGAATTGGTTATGTTTATACTAATAAAGAAATTGTTCAAAAAATAAATAATGTTCATACGTATTTTAGCATTGGCCCAGCCACTCCCTCAATCGTTGCCGCCACTATCGCTTTGTCTGACAATCGAGGTGAAGAAGCAATGAAATATCTTAAAGAAAAATTTACTGCAAGCAGAAAAACAATCTGTAGAAGATTAGACAATCTCTCAAAATTATTTTCTTATCACAAACCTGATGGGGCATACTACATTTTTGCAAAATATCACGGATTCAATCTTAATTCTTTTAACTTTGCTAAAAAATTAGTTGACGAAGCAAAAGTCATCACCATTCCCGGAAGCACCATGGGTCCATCAGGTGAAAATCATCTTCGCATGTCTTTTGCCGCTGACTCATCATTAATTAATAAAGCCTTTGATCGCCTCGATGAATTTGCAAAAAAGAATAAAATTACTTAATTATTTATCTATGTCAGAAGTATTTTCCTATCAACCAAGAAACTTGTCATGTCTTGTCAAATATACAGTCCCCGATCAAGAAACCTGTGCAGAACAACATGAGTTGTTAAAAATGATCCCTCCACTTTACTTCGATCATTCATTGGTTATCGGTCGCTTTCAACCCCTACACTACGGTCATTTGTATCTTATGAAATGGGCCACTAAATTAGCTGGTAATTTTACAATCGGAATTGGTAGCGCAAATATTATTAATCAAGATAATCCATTTTCAATCCAGGAAAGAACAACCATGCTTCTTAAAGCACTATCCCAAGAAGGCTTAATTGGAAAATTATGTAATATTGTCCCTTTATGGGACTTTGAAGATGATACTTTATGGATAGAACAAACACTAAATAGAGTTGGAAAAACTGATGTTGTTCTTGGAAATAATCCTTGGGTTAATAGCGTTTTTCAAAATCATGGCATTCCCGCCATTGAAATTCCTCTTCTTAATAGAGGAAAATGGCAAGGAAGTATTATTAGAGAACAACTACGCCAAAATAATTACTTTAAACCTTCAACAATATCTCTTTAAAAAGGTTTTCGTACTAAGTATCATAATTCCTAATTTTCTTAGCTCACTTCTCTTTTCCTTATCCTTATCTGTTAATGGCGCCGTTGCATCATTAATAATAATTGTTTCTTTTCCTAATTTCTTTATGTCAATTGCCGTATCACCGACACAATACTCCAAAACCAACCCCATTACCGCTACAATTCCAAATTCAGCCAACAATTCTTCTAGAGTTTTTCCCTTTTCATCTTTTCCTTTTAAAGAACTATAATAATGATCGTCTGGCCCCGTCCCTTTATTAATAAAAACCGCCCCTTGAGTATTTATTTCTGGATGAATTTCTGCTCCAGGTGATCCAATAACACAATGAGTACCATGAACATTAAAATGTTCTTTTGTTTGAAGATCGTGTAACTCTCTAGAAATAAAAATACCCCAACTATTTTTTCTTCCTTTATTTAAAAGAGTATTAACCGGTTTAATAATCTGTCCGGCCTTTGGCGCCCCAAGTGCCCCACCTGGAAAAAAATCTATTTGAGGATCTACTACAACTAGGGCAACTTTATTTTCCTTCATGTTATTTAATTAATTTAAATTTTCTCCCCACTTTAGAAATTAATTTATTCTCAACCTTCACAATATCGGCCGTAAAATCATTACTTCCTTTAAGAATTGAAGAACCAATACCATAGATATCAACTGGCGTTTTTTCCTTTTCAAATAATTTCACTTTTTCTTCATTAAATCCGCCCGAGCAAATTATTTTTACATATTGAAAACCTTCTTGATCCAAGGCTTTTCTCAACAATTTAATCAAATCTGGATTAACGCCCAATAATTTCCTTTTTTTTAGAGACTCATCGATCATATTTTCTGCTGTATCTACTCTTACACCCCATAATTTTTTTTTAAATTTTCTCGCGACTTCGAGGCTTGTTTTAAGACAATCATTTTCAAAGTCAACAAGTGCAATTGCATTAGTATTTTTAATATGTCTTGTAAACTGCTCCACCGCTTCAAGTGTCTTACCATTATTGATAGCAATTAATGAATGGGGAATTGTTCCGGTGACTTTTCCACCAAACCAAGATCCCTGAGCTTCAGTACAGACTCCATTTATACCTCCAATATTTGCCGCATAACCATCACCTGCTTGATTTAAAAAATAATCAAACCGATCACCAAAAAAAATCACTGGTTTATTTTGAGCGACATTTATTATTCTTCGCACGTTGGACGCAACAAGAGTACGACGGGAAAGAATCCCTAAATATATTGATTCAAGATGAACAAAATAAACATAAGGACCAGTAATATGCATTACGCTCTCCCAACTATTTATTTCTTTTCCTTCCTTCACATATTTTATTTTTAATTCTTCTGACTTATCAATCCATTTATTTTTATCAAAATAACCCGTACTAATTTTTAATAGTTCAAGCACTTCATTGACACCACAAAAAATGCTTTGCTTATTTTTTTGAAAAATTTGCATTGTTGCGTTTTTAAAATTCTTTTCTTTTAAAAGAATTTCTTTTGTCCTATTAAAATATAAAGCTGAATAATCGCCTTTTCTAATTTTATGAATTATATTTTTATCCTTAAAAAATTTCATATTATAGATTGCTTCTCCAGACTATGTCGGGATCGCAATGACAACTATAAACTCATTCTTGGGATTCGATCTAATTTTTCCGGATCAATAAATAATTTTTTTTCTGCTTTATAATGAGCAGCTACCCCAATCATCACTGCATTATCCCCGGTTAAATATTTAAAAGGTGGAATTAATACCGAACCTTGATATTTTTTTACTAACTGTCTTAATTTTTTTCGTAAATGTAAATTCGCCGCAACTCCACCACCCACAACTAACCGATTAACTCCTGTTTGTTCTATAGCTTTTTCTGTTTTAAAAAGAATCGTGTCAAATACTGCTTCCTGAAATGAACTGGCTAATTGACTTATATTA
>CAYZAZ010000041.1:0-2795 GCA_964476545.1 uncultured Gammaproteobacteria bacterium | reverse complement strand
GCTCGCAATGACAGAATCACGTAAAAAATAATAAAATGAAGTTTTCAAACCAGAAAAAGAAAAATCTAAGTTATTAGATCGAAGCATTGGCCGAGGAAATTTATGAAAATCCTTATTTCCAACTTCACTCGCTAATCTTTCAATCACCGCTCCTCCAGGATATCCCAAACCCAAAAGTTTCGCGGCTTTATCCAGTGCTTCACCAGCGGCATCATCGATTGTCCTTCCAATTACTTCGTATTCAAGGTGATTTTTAAATAAAACAAACTCTGTGTGGCCACCAGAAATTAATAATGCCAAATATGGGAATTTAAAATCTCGTACTGGATTCCCTTGACTATTTTGCACAAAACAAGAATAAATATGACCCTCCATATGATTAACACTGATAATTTTCTTCTTATATTTTTCGGCTAATTCTTTAATTTTTTTTATACCCACTTCAAGTGCAACCGCTAGTCCTGGACCTTGAGTTACGGCTAGATATTGAATATTTTGCCAATTTAACCTGCGCGGTTTTCCCGTCGCTTCGCTCCTCCTCAACCGCGTAGGTTCTATTTTTTTTAGCGCTTCTTCAACGACCAAATCAATTCGTTCTTCATGTGCCCGTTTAGCCAAAGAAGGAACAACTCCCCCCCATTTTTTATGAATTAAAATCTGAGAATAAATAACGTTTGATAAAACTTTCCGACCATCTGTAATGGCCGCCGAAGTTTCATCACAAGAAGTATCAATGCTTAAAATCATCATAAATTTAGAAAATCGTTATTCGAAATTAGTAATTAGTAATCGAAAATTGAAAATCGAATTTCGATAATCTATTTTCTATTACTACTCTCGATTTTCTAACAACTAATTTCTATTGATCTTTTATTTTCTATTAAATACTTCATCTTCACATACACCACTGTGCCTTTAGTTTTTAATCTTTCATACATTTTCCCCATCCTCTCCCCCCACTCAAAACAAATTAAATTTTTTTCTTCAAAATATTTCTCGAGTCCTAAATAATCAAACTCCTTTTCTTCCTGAATATTATATAAATCCGCATGAATAAATTCGACGAAGTCGTCCTGAGCAAAGCCGAAGGATTTTATATCGTATTCATAATAAACAACATAGGTCGGTGAAATAATATTTTTTATTCCAAACAATTCACCTAGTCCTTTTACAAAAATTGTTTTCCCCACACCTAATTCACCTTCGATCACAAAAAACAAAGGTCGCTTATCTTTTTTTATTTTTTTAAAAATATCTTGGGCGATTTTTTTTGTTTCTTCACTTGAATTAGAAATTATCTTTTGAGACTTATTAAAATTCAAGTCTCCTTGGCGAAGAATTTTCACTGTCGACTCAGTCAAGTCCACAACAGTTGAAGGCTTATTTACAGGCAACTTACCTGCGTCAACAATTAAATCAATCATCTCCATTTTCTTTTTGGAAAGTGTTTTCAGCAAACTTTCAATTGAATAATGCGGCGCTTGTCCGGCTAAATTAGCCGATGTCGCCGTCACTGGCTTACCATAAAACTCAATTAATTGATTAATCGATTGATTGAGTGGTATTCTTACACCCAATGTCCCTTTTTCAGATTCTAATTCTGAACAAATCTTATGCTTGGAATTCAAAATAATTGTAAAAGGACCAGGAAGTATTTGCGATAATAACTTTTCTTTCTCCTCATTAAGATCCACATATTTTTTCATCATTAAAAAATCCAAAACAAACACTGAAATAGCTTTTCCCACTGGTCTTTCCTTAAAGGCAATTAATTTTTTTACTGCTTTTTCATTTGTCGCATCCACCAAAAGCCCATAAACCGTATCGGAGGGAAAGACCACCAGCCCACCAGATTTCAATATTCTCGTTAACTCATCAAAATTTAATTTTTTTAAAAATATTTTTTTCATCTTCTAGTCTTTTATTTCAAATGTCAAATGTTAAATGTCAAAACCATATCTAAAATCTTTGTATCTAAATAAATAGATATTTAGATTTAAGTTGTGGATTTGAGATTTGAGTTTTGACATTTGAGATTGTTTGCGTCAATTTTACCAAATTATCTGCTAAAATTAGCCCATGACAACCAAAACAAATAAAAAAAAAGTCGCTGAATTTAAATTAAATTTCGACTTAAAAAACATTTTTATTATTATTTTTATTGTTCTTTTTTCCTTTTATGCTTTTCGCTCCATTTCCAAAGAAGTAAATCAACTTGTCCCTGAAAAATCAATCACCTCCATTGTTGCCGATATTAAAAATAATAAAACTAAAAAAATCGAAGTTGCAGATAATAAAGTAAACATTACTTATAAAAACGATAGCTTATCTACCTCATACAAGGAATCAGGAGAAAGTTTTTTAAAAACTTTAAAAGATTCCGGAGTTGATACAACAAAAATTAATCTTACCGTTAAAGATACTCAAGCTGGAAACGCTGTCTGGAATATTATTTTTAGTATTTTGCCGGCGCTTTTTACTGTCGGACTTTTGTTTTACTTTTTTCGCCAAGCCAAGGGTGCTCAAGACTCTGTTTTTTCTTTTGGCCAATCCCGCGCTAAAAGATTTAACAAGGATATGTCCAAAATTACTTTTGCCAATGTTGCCGGAGTGGATGAAGCTAAAAAAGAATTAGAAGAAATTGTAGACTTTTTAAAAAATCCAAAAAAATATGAGAAATTAGGCGCCAGAACTCCCAAAGGAGTAATTCTGATTGGACCAGCAGGGACTGGAAAAACACTTCTTGCTAAAGCTGTCGCTGGAGAAGCGGGTGTTCCTTTTTATTCTATTGCTGG
>CAYZAZ010000040.1:4522-10090 GCA_964476545.1 uncultured Gammaproteobacteria bacterium | reverse complement strand
TTTATAAAATTTAACTGGGGAAACTCTTTCTCAATGATTTCAATTAGAGGAATACCCATGGCATTGGCGGGGTCAATAACAATTTTAAAAGGTTTAATATTTTGCCCTTCAAGAATTTGTTTTGCATAATCTAACTCTTCTTTAATAATCGAATGATTTTGTGTTTGACCGTTGGCTGTGGGTTCAATAAAATTTCCAGAAATAGCCAAATTTTTTACTTTCTCCATCCCTGTATTTTTAGCGACTTTGACCAAACGACCATTTTTTTTATAAAGAAATTTTATTCCATTATAATCCTTGGGATTATGAGACGCAGAAATTTGAATTCCACCATCGCATTCTAATTTGTATGTGGCAAAATAAACAGTTGGTGTCGAAACCAGACCAATATTGATTACTTTGGCGCCCATACTAACTAGTGTGTCTTCTGCATATTTGGCAAGTGAGGGAGAAGAAATTCTCATATCTTGGCCAAGGACAATTGTCAGATTTGTTTTTTCCAGCTTTTGAGTGTAAAAAGTGTAAATTGCCTTAATAATTGCAACAATACTTTCTTCATTTATTTCGGTTGGATAAATTCCGCGAATGTCATAGGCTTTAAAGATTTTGGGATTAACCATAGTATAAATAATTGTTAATTAATAACATGTTTTAATGTCATTGCGAGGAAGCGTAGCGACCGTGGCAATCTTATAAATAGGATTGCTTCAGCTTCGACTTTGCTTAGCTTCGCAATGACAACAACATAATGTATGATAGTATCATAAAAAGAAACAGGCCAAAATGTCAAGGGAATTTTTTATTCCATTGGGATTTGAGCTGGTTTTAATGGCTATATCAAGCCTTTGGAGGCCTTCATAAAACTTAATTAAATTTTCAATTTTCCACTTTGCGGCTTGAGAAATGATTTTACTTTTTTGCCAGGGAGGCATGCCTCCTAAACTGTTTGATGTTGCCAAAATAAGATTGCGAATGTGGCGGATAAGCATAAAAAAAACTAACTGTTCGCTTTCTGTTTCGGTTAACGTCGCCAATATATTTAAGAAGTCAATTTTATTTCCCGGAAAACAGGCCTCCATGAGGCTAAAAATTGACTCTTTTAATTTGAATTCTTTAAGGGGCGTGATTTTTTTTATTTTCATTTCCCAGGCAGATTTATTATCTTCCCAATCAAGGACAATTATATCTTTGGATTTGGAAATTGCGGTTAGGGCGATCGTTAAGGGATCGTCCCCTCTTTTGCGGAAGGTAATTTTTTTATAGTATTTATCTAAATTAGTGGTAAGAAATAATCTTTTTTCAGAAAATAAATTATTTGACATCGCTAACTCAGTGGTAATATTCCCCACTTCCTCAGGTTTAATTTCTGAAGCAAAGTAGTTTTCTTTTAAATATTTATTTTTTAGATCGTCAAAGTATCTTCTTGACGTGGCGGTGTCCTCACCACAAATAATTGTTAACATAAATTAAATTTTAGCATATTACTTAAGCCATATTGAATTTAGATTTAAGTTTTGAGATTTAAGTTTTGAGTTTGATGAATGCCGTATCTTCTCCACAAATGACTGTAAGCATAATTATATTTTATCACGTAATGTATCCATTTTTTGATTGTGTTACAATACTTATGTATGAAAAAGGAGACGAGAGTATGGTTTGAACAAGCTGAAGATGATTATAAAAACGGCAATCTCCTTATAAAATCGAAAAGTTATCGAGGAGCAGTATTATTTGCACAACAATCCGTGGAAAAAATACTAAAAGCATATATTATTGAATTTAAAAATGTGGTTCCAAAAAAAACACATAGAATAGAAAACCTTATAAAGGATGCAGATTTAAATATTAATAATTTTAATATAGAGAATATTAAGGAATTAAGCAAAGCATATACATGGGTAAGATATCCAGATATGAGTCAACGGTTTTATACAAAAAGAGATATAACTCAAATGTTGTTAGTAGTTGCTAAAAAGCTTTATTTATGGGTAAAGAAAAAATTCGTAAACAATTAACACTTTTTTTAAGACGTGTGCAAAAATTTTATCCACAAAAAGTGATATTATGTGGATCTTATGCTCAAAAGAAAGCAAATGAATATAGCGATGTAGATATTGTGGTTGTCTCAGACATGTTTGATGGAATTTCTGAAAAAAAAAGATTTGATGAACTATATAATTTAACAAGTGATTTATATCCAGATTTTCAAGTGTATGGAGTTACATCAAAAGAAATGAGCTCTATGAATAAACTTACTACACTATATCACGCAATTAGTACAGGTGAAGTTATTCTATAAATCATCAAAATATTTGCCGGTATCTTCTTCACAAATGACTGTAAGCATATGAACATTTTATCATGAATAATAAATTGAAAGTTACGGTTATTTGTTCTAATATATATTAGATATTATTTAGGTTTGTTTATATGCTATATTTACAAAAATGCCATAGAAATTGGTGGAGCCAACGAGAGAGAGAGAGAGAGAGAGTAAGCGGTTGCTCCATTTTGTAACAACTTCCTTTGTAATTTTAGCTTTATTTTTTCAGAATTTCTTCTTTTTAGTTAAATCAGTTTGTGCTACTTATACTTCTAGTTCATTAGTTTTATTCCTAAATCTCGATGAAAATTCTGGAGTTACTGCAAGTGATACTTCGGGAAATGGATTAAACGGTACAGTTAGCGGAAGCCCGACCTGGACTAGCGGAAACATTACGCTTGACGGAGTTGATGACAAGATAACCGTTGCTGATAACGATTTATTGGATGGTCCCACCCAAACTTACGAAGCATGGTTTACTATGCCCGATAGTACAACTTGGGCTAATTTGACATCAACAAATGGGAGAATAATTGATAAGATTCCAAGTTCAAATATTAGCGGCAGTGACATAGCGGTTATTAAGGCTTCTAGAGCGTTGTCGGTGTTTTTTGCAGGATCAACATGGTCAAATATTACAGGCGGCTCTGCTACTGGAGCGGCGTTAAATTCGACAACCGTACTTGATTATTCCACACTTTATCATATTGTTTTTACTTACGATAATACAACGAAACTAGCAAAGTTATATGTGAATGGCGTACTTGTCACTTCGGGAACGACAAGTGCAAACTATGTTCCGAATGCTGTAGATTTGGCTATTGGTGGAAGATCTGCAGATAATACCCGTAATATTTCGGGTGTTGTGCACAGAGTATCTATTTATAATACAGCCTTAACTCAAGATGAAATTTCAGCCAACTATGCCGAAGGAGCAAGTTATAATTACATAACCCCAATAGTTGATCGTCAATCGACAATAAGTTCTTCTCCAAATGTTTTGCCCGCAAATGGGGTTACAGAATCGACAATTACTGTGACCGTGAAGGATAGTTTGGGAATTTCACTTTCTGGCAAAATAGTAACTGTGTCGAGTAGTAGAGGACTTGTTGATACAATCACAACTGTTTCGGGGACGTCTGATGTAAATGGTTTAACACAATTTACTGTTGCAAGCGATACTGCGGGCTCTCCAGTTTTGTCAGCAATTGCGGATGGAGTGCCATTAAATGAAACGGAAACACTTACGTTTACGAGCGGCATTGCTACAACAACAGATATTACTTATACTTCTACACTTGACAATTTAGCTTTGAAAATGGATGTTTCGTATGACTCTGTTCTGAACAACGCTCCGGTAATACTTGTCTTGCATGGTTATAACGGCCCATTTGCAGGAGACGACATAATTCAAAGATTTGCCCAAAAAGGAATTTTTGCAATTAAGACGTATAAAAGAAGTTTCGGGGGATCCGCAGGTGTATCTGACGATTCAGGAAGAGAGACTTACGATTTTATTGATGCGATTGAGTATGTTAAGGCAAATTATTCCGCTTATGTTGATCTGACAAACATAAATGTTGTGGGTTATTCGGGCGGTGGGGGTAATGTTTATGGGTTGATAACGAAATTCCCTGATTATTTTAGATCTGCAAATATATTTTTTGGGATGAGTGATTATGGCTACGATGACACTTATGGGTGGTATAACAATGGGGGTACAGGCTACAGATCAACGCTCGAGTCGCGTATTGGTGGGGTACCTTCTGCATCTCGAGACAATTATTATTCCAGAGCACACTATTTGGGAGCGAAAAATAATCCATATACCCATATCCAACTATTTACTGATACCGCTGAATCAATATGCCCTACTTCGCATATTGACCAATACACAAATATATCTGAAGGTGAGGGGTTCACAAATGTCATTTCAAGGGTGAGCGATGCAACAACAACAACAGTCGATTTGAATGATAATTACTCGACTAATTTAAGTAACTGGTCTTTTCTTGGCAATGGTACAACGGCATATACATGGAACGATTCAGGTTTTATTGATTATGTTACCAATAAGGATGAAACTTTTGATGTTATTTACAAAAAATTTGACAGTCTAAGAAATTACGACAAAACAGATCATATAAAAACAAGTTATAAGTTTTCCATTACTTCAAGTGGAACGACAGGATCGGTGTTCTACGGTTTGAGAAACAGCGCAGATACTACATTAAAAAATAGTGTGGCAATTCTAATTGTTAATAAGAAACCTTATATAAGAATTGATTATAATGGAACTCCTTTTGCCATAAACAACAGAGAAGTTACTGCTTTTACTACAACACTATCGACCGGCACCAATTATTATTTTGACCTTGAAATAAATAATTCAGTAGTTACAGCAACCCTAAAAGATGCTAATCAAAATACGCTAGAGACGAAAACACAAAATTTTAATGATGCGTTGGGATTCGATGGAGTAAACTCATTTGGTATTTATGACTTTTATACTGTAACAGAAAACGGATCTATGACGGGGGTGTTCGACGATTTAACAATCACTGCCTATACTAGATGGATTCATGGTAATCCTCAAGAAGGGACGGGAGCAATAGAGGGAAACATTACAGCCGAAAATTATTTTGTCTCGGATATCGTTGCAGGGACATGGAACCAACCGAGCTTGTTTACATCCGACTCATTGTTTATTCCTGGTTACATTAAAACAAACCAATTTTATGTAATGTTAGGTAATGGAAACAACGAGGCGGGGAATTTGACTTATGATATTTCGGGTGCCGGAAGTTCGACGGCAACTGCCAAAACATTTACAGTAGAGGGATTAACTGGCGCTGCAAATTTAACCCTTAATGTTTACAATCTTTCCGCAAGTACTCAATATGTCATAGTTGACAACAACCTTACTGACGGGGGCACTACTTCTACTTTAGCGACAGCTAATTCAAGTGGAACATTAACGCATACAGGATCGTTAGGAAGTACCCACCGTTACGATGTTTATACTGAGTCTATTGCTCCAATAGTCACTTCTGTTTTATCAACTCCTGCGTCTACCACCTCAACCATCACCTGGACAACAAACGAAGATTCATCTTCTAAAATTGATTACGGTTTAACAAATTCATATGGAAGCTCAACAACCGAAACTGATACTTCAACTAGAGTTACTGCTCATTCTGTTACCCTTTCGGGTTTGTCTAGCTGTACAACTTATCATTACAGAG
>CAYZAZ010000040.1:0-4512 GCA_964476545.1 uncultured Gammaproteobacteria bacterium | reverse complement strand
CGCTAAATGAAACTATTTATTCAGATAATACGTTTATTACTACCGGTTGCACTAGCTCTTCAAGTTCATCGTCGAGTAATAGTTCTTCTACCTCAAATTCAGTTTGTACCGATCAAGCACCCGGATCAAAAGCACCGTGGCTATATGGAGCAATCGCTCAAGATTCCGGTAGCGTACTCTTATACTTTACCGAAGCAGATAATCCGGTAAGTAAATATGTCTTGGAATATGGGACAAAATCTGGTGATTATCCTTATGGTTCAACTAACATTGGTGGAAAAGGAACAAGAACTTATCTAGTAAAATCGTTATCTCCAAATACAACATATTATTTTAAAGTTCGTGGAGGAAACGGCTGTGCCACTGGTACTTGGTCAAATGAAATTTCAACCAAAACAAAAGGATTAGTTTCTTTTAATCAACTTGATATTACTCAATCAGAACTTAAATCGCAACCAGTTACAGAAATTCCAAGTAATGCAAGTTGTCAAACTTACGTTGTAAAAAATGGTAATACTCTATGGTCAATTGCCCAAGATTTATTAGGTGAAGGAAATAAATACAAAGAAATTATTGAACAAAATAAAGATACATATTCATCACTAGGAACATCGAATAATTTAAGAACTGGTTGGAAGCTGAAAATAAATTGTGGGAAACAGACAACGACAGAAGAATCTAAAACACCTACAGTAACTCAAGGAGGCTACGACGTTAAGGTTAAGGTTATTGACACAAATAAAAAACCAGTGGAGGGCGCAAAAGTAACTATTCATTCAAAGGTTCAAAAAACAATAACTAACAAATACGGAATTGCAGAATTTAATAATGTAGAAGCAGGAAGTCATAAGGTGCTTATTGCTTACAATAATTTTGAAGGTGAACAATCGGTAAACTTAGCCGGAGATGTTAAGGAGTTTGACTTGAATGTTACGGTTCAGCAAAAAGTGATTTCTTTATCACCATTAGCTTATGCAATTATCGGAATAATGGGATTCATAATTGTTGGATTAGTAGTATTATTAATCAAAATTAAAAGAAATAGATTCCATGAATAAACTTACTACACTATACCGCGCAATTAGCACGGGTGAAGTTATTTCATAAATCATCAAAATACTTTCGTGATATTGCCGTATCTTCCCCGCAAATAACAGTTAACATAATATTTTAAATTTTGTTGAAAAGTTTTTGATAATTTGATATTTCTTTTTTGACTATTTTTTCCATTTTATCATGTGAAACAGCTCCCTTGTGTTTAAGAATTTCAAGTTTATTTAACTTAAGAAAATCGTCTAAATACTGTCGCCAATCTTTCATATACATTGGTCGTTTAAGTTTTATTTGTAGCTCTGAGAATGAGAGGAACTGTTCAACAAGAAGGTATAGAATTTCTAATTCTTCTCTCAACATATAATTTTTAGCAATTTTAGCATCTTTTGTTTTGGGTAAATTTCCCTTCCAGTTTGTCATTCCTAAATGGAGTTTGTTGCTACTAATTCTATGAGCAACAATCTCCGCCGCCGTTTCCCCAGTTACGGCAAAATGGAACTTATTTTGAACAGTTGAATAAAAATTCCTTGCGTCTTCTGTTTTAGAACTATAATCAATGCTTGTAGTAAAAATATCTTTAACTTTTTGATACAAATTTTTCTCCGAAGCTCTAATAGCTCGTACACGTTCCAAAAGTTCATCAAAGTAACTGATTCTGCCAATTATTTTTCCTTCAGATAGACGTTCATCATTAATCACAAATCCCTTGATTAAGTATTCCCGTAATTGTTGGGTAGCCCAAATACGAAATTGTGTACCTCGATATGAATTGACTCTATATCCTACTGATATAATTACATCTAAATTATAAAATTTCGTAGGATAATGCTTTCCATCAGTAGCAGTTGTCAAGTATTGCTTGACAACTGAATTTGTTTCAAGCTCGCCCTCTTTAAAGACATTTTTCAAGTGCAAACTTATGTTTTGTTTTGTAGTTTGAAATAATTGAGCCATCTGTCCCTGATTCAACCATACTGTTTCATTTTCAAGTTTTACTTCAATTTTCTGTCTTCCATCTTTAGCAGTATAGAGAAGGATTTGAGAAGAAGGTATTTTAATTAATTTTTCTCTCTCAGGAAACATAATTACATTTTAGCAAATATTAAATTGTAAACTTAATTACAAATATAGTCTATGTTATATTGATACCCGCCATTACCTGTGGCTTTAGGATACTAGACATAAAGAAAACTAAGTTTGATTATTTCTGATAATTTTTAAAATTTTATTAAATATTTTTTTGAGGTTGCCGTATCTTCTCCGCAAATGACTGTAAGCATATTTTTATTATAACAAGATTTACATATTTAACGTCATTGCGAGCGGTTCGATTTTATTCACCGTAAATTCTGCGAAGCAATCTTATTTTAAAATAAAATTAACCACCTTATTTTTTAATAAAGTCATATTTAGTGTAATAGTAAGAGAATGACCAATTAGGGGGATAATTTCATTTTTTGCTCCGCGAATTGGAACAGTAAGTGGAGGCACGATTTCATCAAATATTGGACGCAGAGTTAAAATTTTTTTCCTATCTGCGTTAGTAAAATTTTTCTCAAATTTCTGAGCCCAAAGCACTGATTCTCTAAATGAAGGACTTAATTTTGTTGCTTGATCAAAGGTAAACCAAGGCCAATCTCCGTCTCGAACTCTACCGCAATTGATAATAATTTTGTCTATTTGATTTTTTCTATTGGCAAATAGATTAATTGCAAAACTACTTCCGGCACTGTTGCCCATAATTGAGATTTTTGAGTTTTTACTAGCAAGTGAATCTACTAACTTTAAAGCTCTTTTAAATTTTTCTTCAAAACCGTTTTCCTCAATCCTCCATTTTGTATCAAAAATATATGGCACGATATTAAATTTTTTAAATCCCGCTGTGGCTAAGATGTGGCCTTTAATATTGTTTCCAAGTCCAGGAATAATAATAAGGTGATTTGTAAGCATAAATTATTCTAACATATAACTTATGCTATACTGAATTTAGATTTGAGTTTTAACATTTAAGTTTTGAGTTTGACAAATTATGTTCGATTTAATTTCTATTGGCAGTATTAGTTTTGATATATTTTATTCTGGCAAATCTTTGACCTTTGAAAATAATCGTTTTCAGCTCGCGGTTGGAGGCAAATATTTTGTGGACAGTGTCAAAGAAATGGTTGGCGGTGGTGGGGCGAATGTGGCTATTGGAGTTGCGAAGCATAATTTACGCTCTGCGGTCTTGGGAAAAATTGGTAATAATCCCTTTAAAAAAATTATTGTAGATAAACTTCAAGAATCAAAAGTGGCTATTGATCTGTGTCAATTTGAGACTGATTATTTAAATTTATCTTCAATTTTATTGAATCAAAAAGGCGAAAGAACAATTATTCACTTTGAATCTCCTCATCAGCATATTATTAAAAAAAAGGAAGAGTGGCATAAATTATTACATACACGAGCCGTTTATTTTGGCAATTTACCCGAAGTTAGTTTTACTGAAAAAATTGCTTTTTTAAATTTTTTCAAAAAAAATAACATTAAAACCTTTGTTAATCTTGGTGTAATTGATTGTCGAAGAGATAAAAAACAACTGGTTGAGTTATTAAGCTATCCCGACGTTTTAATTTTAAATGGACATGAATTTGCGGATTTAGTGAAGACTCAATATAAAGATCTTCATTTTCGGGAGAATGTAATTAATTGGTATGCACCTCAATTAAAAAATAAAATAGTGATTGTCACCGATGGTGCAAAAGGTAGCTTTGGCTATTTTAAGGACAGAGTTTTTCATGCTCGATCAATTAAATTAGATAGAATTATTGATACAACCGGTGCCGGAGATGGTTATACCGCTGGTTTTATTGCTCAATATTTAAAAAATCAAGAGATTGAAGCTTCGATGCTTGCTGGCACAAAACATGCAGCTAAAATATTAGGTAAGGTTGGTGCGAATTAGTTGAGAATAAGCATAACCACAGGCAATAGCATCGGCCTCATCATCTTGTTTTATTTTAAGATTTAATTCTAAGCGAAGCATTTTTTGCACTGCTTCTTTATCTGCTCTTCCATATCCAGTAATAATTTCTTTAATTTGCAGTGGCGTTAAAAAAACAACTTCTATACTTTTTTGACCGGCAAGAAGGAGTGGAATACCTTGAGTTTGGGCTACTTCAATAAATGTTTTTTGATTTTTAAAAAAAAATAATTTTTCTAAAACGATAACGCTGGGTTTAAATTTTTTAACAATTTTCTCCAGTTCTAAATAAATTTGCTGAAAACGCTCAGCAGTTTTTCTCTTTTTATTGGTAAAAATAAGCGCGGAAGTGACGTACTTACTATTTTCAAAGATGGCATAACCCGTGCGCTCAATTCCAGAATCAATTGAAAGTATTATCATGCAGAAATTCTACACTATTTTATAAAACATATTTATCTAACTAAAGAGATGGGAGAACGCTACTTAGTACGTCTTGG
>CAYZAZ010000039.1:5786-10405 GCA_964476545.1 uncultured Gammaproteobacteria bacterium | reverse complement strand
GTTTTCATAATAACCTACCCGATAAGCATGGGCATGTCGTTCGGTAATTTCTAAGCCAGCATTTATGGCGGCTCTGAAAAGTGTCGTTGAGACTTGACAGACGCCACCACCATCACCAAGGACAGTCCGACCGTTTTTGATAATATAGGCAGGTTTATACCCTGTTAGAGAGGAAATATCACCGATAATTTCATTAAATGAAATTTCTTTATTTTTTGGGATTAAAACTCCATTAAATTTTGTAGCCGCCAAGGTTAAGTTATGAATGCGTTCTGGAATGGAGTGTGTAAAGTCAGACTTACCTTCGCCAATTAGCTCTTCAATTCCATATTTGTTTGCGTCAGCTAATGTGATTTCTGGATTAATAATTTGATCTGTAAGATAGATTGTTTTACTGGTTGGGTTGTATTTCATTTCTGCCACTTTTTTATTAAGGTCAGTAATTAAATTATTGCTTAAAATTTTTAAACCTTTTTCTTCTTTGCGAAAGCTAATAACTCGATTGTTCTCAAATTTAAAAAGAGCATCTTTTGCGGGTTTATTATAGCGGTCTTCAAGATTTTGGATCAGTTCATTTAAAGTATTCTGATCATAAAGAATTTGCGAATAAAATTTATATTTTGATATATGAAGAAGAGTAGTAATTTTTTGATAAAGTTTGGCTGAATAAAGAGAGACTCGACCAATAAGAAATGCATGATCGGCTGTTTCTTTTAGATTCGATCTTAAATTTAAATTTTCTGCGGATAAGGTGGCAATATTTTCATTTTTATAGAGAACTGTAATATTTAATTTTTTTAAAGACTCGTTTCTTTCTTCTTGGATTTTCGTAAATTCGTCAATTTTTTTTCCTTTCACTTCAATTTCATCAATATAAACATTGGGGTAAATTTTATTTTCATACTTTTTTTCTAAGTAAATGAAATAATTAAAAATTAAAAAAATAACAATAAAGAAAAAAATACAAATTGAGAATAAAATTTGAATAACAAACATGTGTTTCTTTGTATTTTTTGCTATCATAGATATATGGATGATAATAGTGGAAATGGAACAGAAAATCAATCCTCAACGATGGTCGTTGAGGAAGTTGCTCCTGAAGTGACGACTCCCGAAGAGGTATTAACATCGGATATGCCTCCCGCTTTGCCTCCAGATATGCCAGCTGATATTCCAGCTGATATGCCTCCGGTAATCTATGAAGATAATAGTGGGAAATATAAAGTTATGGCAGGAATGGTAATTTTTTTTGTGATTGTTTTAATTATATTTTTAAAGCTTATATTGGGAGGGGGAGGAATAAAAAGTTCTAAACCAATAAATTTAGTTTATTGGGGTTTATGGGAGGAAAAAGAAGTTTTTGAGCCTTTAATTGCTCAATATCAAGCAAAGAATAAAAACGTGACCATTGAGTATCAGAAAATGTCGGAACAAGATTATTTACAAAAATTAATTTCACGAAGTAAAAGTGGTCAAGGCCCAGATATTTTTCGTTTTCATAATACGTGGGTTCCACAGTTGCAAGAAGTAATTACCGCGCTTCCATCGACCATAATGAGTAATAAAGATTTTGAAGCAACTTTTTATCCAGTTCATCAGAGTGATTTAAAAGTGGGAAATAATTTTTATGGTTTGCCATTGAGTATAGATGGTTTAGTTTTAATTTGTAATGAAGATCTTTTTAAAAGAGCAGGAATTACTAGTATGCCAACAAATTGGGATGAAGTAATTGATGCGGCGGCAAAGTTATCAGTTAAAGATCAAAGTGGAAATTTAGTAACGGGGGGAATTGCGATTGGTTTGACTTCAAATATTGAGCATTTTTCAGATATTTTTGGTTTAATTCTTTTGCAAAATGGGGCGAATTTACAACAATTAAATCAGGAAACGGCCGCGGGAGCTTTAGAATCTTATCGTAAATTTGCTGAAAATCCTGAGAATAATTTTTGGGACGAATCAATGCCAAATTCAATTACAGCTTTTATTCAAGAAAAAGTAGCCATGGTCATTGCTCCTTCCTGGCAAGTATTATCAATTAAAGCAACTAATCCAGATATTAAGATAAAAGTGGTTGGAACACCGGTTGTACCGGGTGGCAAACCAGTTGCTTTAGCATCCTATTGGGTTGAAGGAGTTTCAAAGTATAGTAAAAATCAAATTGAGGCTTGGAAGTTTGTAAAATATTTAACAGAAAAAGAAAACTTAACAAAACTTTATGAGAATGAATCAAAGGTAAGACTTTTCGGTGAACCATATTCTCGAGTTGATTTAGCTTCAACTTTAGTTCAAAATGAATATATTGGACCGGTAATTGAAGAGGCAAAATATTTTGTTTCTTTACCGTTAAATAGTCGAACATTTGATAATGGATTAAATGATGAAATTATACGTTATATTGAAAATGCAATTAATGCAACTGTTCAGGGTGGGTCATATAGTGAAGCTTTAAATACAGCTAGTGCCGGAGTAACTCAAATATTGTCTCGATTTAATAAATAAAATGAATTTACCTTTTTTTTCTAAAAATAAAAATCAAGATAATTTATACTTTGCCCTTTTTTTAAAAGAGGATGAATGTATTGGGTTTATTCTTGAGAGTAACAATGGTCGTATAAAAAATATAGCTCAAGAAAAATTTCAATATTCAAATGGTTGGGAAAATCTAACTGAAGATGTCGACGATCTACTTTTTAAACTTGAAAATCAAACAAAAAAGCATGTTAAAAAGACAATTTTTTTTGTTTATACACATTTAGTTGATGACCGAACGAAAGATATTAAAGCGGTTTATCTTTCTAAAATTAAGTCATTAACCAAAAATCTTGAATTGGAAGTACTGGGTTATATTGAATGTTTTGAAGCAGTGGTTTCTTATTTGGAAAGTAAAGAACAGTCACCGTTGACGAGTATTATTGCTGAGCTTGATGTGACAAATTTAAGTTTATTTATTTATAAAGGAGGCCATAAAATATTTCAACAAACTGTCAGTAGAACAAGAAATATTGTTGATGATTTTTTAGCAATCTTAGATACAAATCAAGAAAAAATTGTTTTACCTTCAAGAATTATTCTTTATAATTCTTCAAATTTAAGTTCGGTTTCGTCTCAGATTATTTCTTATCGATGGAGTTCAGATTTTTTTATTCAATTACCTCGAGTTGAAGTAGTCAATGAGGAAAATCAGTATCAAAGTTTAATTAATCTTTTTGAAAAACAGATTTATGAAATGACTGTTCCTAAAAAAATGACGACTGAAAATACTTCGAATGAGAATAAAGATCTAATGGGTTTTGTAATTGGTCAAGAAGTGAAAAAAGTCGAGAAAATAGAAGAGTTGCCAAGAATAAAAAGGAAATTTAATTTAAATATTGATTTTTCTGGAGTATTTCAAAAGATAAAAAGTTTTTTCCAAGGAAATCAAGTAGGGGGGGTTGTTTTAGGCGTAGTTTTAATTTTAATGTCAATTTTAAGCTTTGAATTATTTCTTCATAAAGCTGAGGTTAAGGTTTTTGTTACTCCATATGAAATGAACAAAGTAGTTGAATTTTTACCAGAATTGACAGTGAGTACAGCATCGGCAATTATGGAAAAAAGTACTTTAACTTCAGGTAAGAAAAAAATTGGTGACAATGCTCAGGGTGAGGTAACAATATTTAATTATGATGATAAAGAAAAAATATTTGCAAAGGGGACAAATTTTGAAACAAAAAGTTTGAAATTCAGTTTAGATCAAGAAGTAAAAGTGGCCTCATCATCAATTGCAAGTGATGGGTCAAAAGTGCCAGGAAAAATAAAAGCTAAGTTGACTGCCGATGGAATTGGGATAGATGGAAATATAAGTAGTGGTCAACGTTTTAACATTGGAGATTTGTCTTCGTCATTGTTTTACGCAATTAATGAAAATGCATTTACAGGTGGTTCTAGTAAAGAAATTCGCACCGTTTCAAAAGACGACATTGATACGGTAAAAGAATTAATATTAAAAGCTGGTCAGAAAGAATTAGCGGTGAAGATTAAAAAAAATTTGAATAAAAAAATGAAGATTATTGACACGAGTATTGAATATTCATTAGATGAAGTGACAATTTCTAAAGAGGTTGGGGAAGAAGCTGAAAACGTAATTTTAAAGGCAACTGTTGTCGCGACATATTCAACATACAATACGGATGATTTATTTACTTTTTTAGAGAAAAATTTTAAAGAAAAAATTCCCGTAGGATATTCGATTAGTAAGGATTCAATTCAAACAAGCATACGAGATACAACAAATTGCCTATTTAGCCAGAAAAGTGGTTCAACTTAAAAGCCATGAAAAATATTAATAAAGATAGTTTAATAAATAAAATCGTTGGGAAGAATAAATTAAAAGTTATTGAAATTGCAAAAGACGAATTTAAAGCAGCGGGATTAGAAGTGAATATTAAACCAAATATAATTTTCTTTAATCAAAATCTGCCGTTTAACAAAAAAAATATTCTATTAACTATTTCTTCACTTTAAATATGCCAATTCGAATTTATCTCAAAGAAAATAATTCTTTTAGAAGAAAAGTAATCATGAATTTATCATATATTTCTTTGACAGTTGGCGCATTGCTTCTTTTTTGGTCATTTTATCCA
>CAYZAZ010000039.1:350-5776 GCA_964476545.1 uncultured Gammaproteobacteria bacterium | reverse complement strand
ATACCTAATTCCAACATTGTTTCTTCATTAAAAGAGGCAAGTTCAGTGTTGGGAAGTTATGACGTTTATTCAAATAACTTAAAAGATTTTACCCAGGCAAAATTATGGTTTCCAACAAAACAGCAAGAGGTTGTAACAAAAAAATTGGACGTAAAGGAATATTCGATGTCCATTCCTAAATTAAATATAAGCAAAGCAAAGGTAAAAGTCGGTGAAGAGGATTTATCAAAAAGTTTAGTTCATTACATCCCAACAAGTTTACCTGGCGAATATGGTAATGTGGCTATTTTTGGCCATTCGACACTGCCTCAGCTTTTTAATGTGAAAGATTATAAAACGATCTTTACTTATTTACCATCGCTTGAAAAAGGGGATAAAATAATTGTTTACATCGGTGATTTATCTTATGAATATGAAGTATACGATATGTTTGTAGTAAAACCAGATCAAGTATCTGTATTAGAACAAAAATATGACGCGTCGTATCTTACATTAGTTACTTGTGTGCCTCCGGGGACATATTGGAATCGTTTGGTGGTAAAGGCCAAGATGACGAAGCTTCAGGGTTGATTTATCCTATAATATGTGGTAAAATACGCCATGCAAAATGTTTTTTTCCAAGTCATTTTTTTGATCGTCAATTTCTTTATTTTTATAGGAGAAAATACTCAAAAAATCTTGTTATTTCCTCTAGTATTTTCTAAAGCTATAATTAAATTTTTGACGAAAAAAAAATCAGAAAAAAAATATTCTCCCCTAAAAAAATCAAAATTAATTCGAATATATTTTTGGCGATTAAAAACATTTAAAGTTTTACCACATGTTTTTCAAACAATTGTTAAAGTGTTCCTTTTTTGCATTAAGGCAATTGGTGAGTATTTATTAGTTTTAGTAAATTTTTTAGCTAAGATATTTTGGAAATTATTTAAATTCCTTATTGTAAATCCATTTAACTCGATTTCTTTAAAAGTTAAATTTTTTACACTTGGTTTTGTAATTTGTTTGTTAGTCTTTTTTTTCAACAATGCTTATATTTTTGTAAAATCTTTACCCTCGCCAACAAGTATTGGCAAAGTAAATTATCCACTGTCTTCTCATATTTATGATCGTAATGGAAAGTTAGTTTATGAAATTTATCGTGATCAAAATAGGACACCAATTAAATTAAAAGAACTACCAAATTATATTAGTTTAGCGACAGTGGCGATTGAGGATAAAGATTTTTATCGACATTATGGCATATCACCAATATCTGGAATTTTAAGAGCAATTAAGGAGACATTACTTTATAAAAAAGTTCAGGGAGGGTCAACCATTACTCAACAGTTAGTAAAAAGCGCTTTACTTACACCAGAACAAACAATTGAAAGAAAAGTAAGGGAAATGATTTTGGCACTGTGGACAGAACGTTTGTATAGTAAAGACCAAATAATGGAAATGTATTTGAATCAAGTGCCTTATGGAGGCTCTTCTTATGGCATTGAAGAAGCGGCGAAAAATTATTTTGGTAAATCAGCAAAAGATTTATCAATATCGGAAGCGGCTTTATTAGCTGGTCTTCCTCAGGCGCCATCGGTTTATTCACCATATATAAATCCTCAATTGACAATTAATCGGAGAAATGAAGTTTTACAAAAGATGTACGAACAAGGTTTTATAGAAAAAAAAATAAAAGAGAGTGCTCAAAAAGAAGAGTTAAATATAATATTGCCCAAAACTACCATTCGAGCACCCCACTTTGTTTTTTATTTAAAAAGTGAGTTGGAAAAACAGTATGGAATAAAAAAAGTGGAAGAGGGCGGATTTAAAATTACTTCAAGTATTGATTTAAATTTACAAGAAAAAGTGGAAGAAATTTTGAGTGAAGAAATTGAAAAGGTAAGAAATTTAAATGTTGGCAATGGTGCGGTGTTGGTAACGAAGCCGGCAACAGGAGAAATTTTAGCCATGGTGGGATCAACAGATTATTTTGCTCAGCCATATGGAGCTTTTAATGTGACCACTGCTTTAAGACAGCCCGGATCTTCTATTAAACCAATTATGTATTCATTAGCTCTAGATAAGGGATTTACGGCGGCAAGTGTGGTAGATGATGTGCCGGTTGTTTTTACAGCGGCTGGTGCTGAGGCGTATCGACCGGTAAATTATGATGGCAAATTTCATGGCAAAGTGACAATTCGGTATGCGCTGGCTAACTCATATAATATCCCGGCTGTACGCGTGCTAAATACTGTTGGAGTAACAGATTTTATTTCTTATGCTAAAAAATTAGGAATTTCAACCTGGAATGATCCAAGTCGCTATGGTTTATCTCTCACTTTAGGTGGTGGTGAGGTAAAAATGACTGATATGGCAGTGGCTTTTGGGGTGTTAGCAAATTATGGAAATAAGGTTAACTTGAATGGGGTGTTAAATATGGAGACATTTAGTGACAATATTAGTTATCCAAATAGTATTTTAGCTAAACAAGTAATTAATCCTGAAATCGCTTTTATTATTTCTGATATTTTGGCAGATAATCAAGCACGACAATTAGCCTTTGGTCCGAGTTCTCAATTGGAAATAAAAGATTATAAAGTTGCGGTAAAAACAGGAACAACGGATAATAAAAAAGATAACTGGACAATCGGATATACTCCAGAATTTTTGGTAGTAGTGTGGGTAGGAAATAATGACGGTCAACCAATGAATCAATATTTAGCTTCAGGTGTAACTGGGGCGGCACCAATTTGGCATAGAGTAATGGAACATTTATTGACAAATTATAGTACTGAAAAAAAATGGTTTGATAAACCTGAAAATATTGTTGAAAAGAATTGCTATTTTAATAAAAAAGAATACTTTGTTTCTGGAACAGAAGAAACGGCTTCTTGTCGGGAAAATTTATTCAAAGTATCTCCAAGCCCGACGCCATGAGATAGTGATTAGTGAATAGTAGTTAGTGGTTAGTTGATACGGAAAGCTTTGAGAAGACGAAAATCATAAAAAGAAATAAAATAGTGGAGAGGGTAAAAGGGGGAACAGTTAAGTTAAGTAAATTAGCAAAATAGGATATTAGAATTGGCAAGGTAGAAGCGTGCATTGCTAATTGAAAAACTTTTTTGTATCTAATATTTTTTGTCATTATTTTGGTGAGGATAAGTAATATTAAAGAAAAAAATAGTAAGTAAAAAAATTTACCTAATAAGGCAAAAAAAGTCGTAATAAATGGAAGAATAAAGATGGTGAGGGCTATTAAAATACTAATAAATAAAGTCGTGTAACTTAGGTATGGAAGAAGTTTATTAGTAATTAAAAAATAATTTCTTTTATCAATTTGAAAGTGACCTTTTAAATCATTTAAAAATTGAACCTTATATCCTTTATTTCCATCTGGGTAAATAAAAGCGTTGGCAGTGATTAAGATCGATGTATTGTATTTTTTTATATCTTCAATTTGAGCCTTGGTGTCAATAGTTATTAAATGTTTATTTAGTTGAATTTCGCCAGAAGTTAAATTTTTTGGCAGTTCAATAAAAAATGGTTCATCAACATTGGTTCTTACCCGGCCATTGTTAAAAGTAATAATTAAATCTTCAGGAAAAAAGTTATTAACAGTTGTTTTTACGGTTGTAATAAAATTTGGGACTTTGGGAATTAATTTTCCTAATTCAGTAGCAAAGAAAATACTTTGAATAAATTGCATTACGAACAATAGCATAAAAAGATATTTTAACGAGAAATAAAAAGAAGCCTTATAAATATCAGAATAATAATTAAAATCAACTAAACTACGATAAAGCGTTTTAAAAAATATTTTAAATTTATTCATCATTAGATGATAGCCTATCAGTAAAAACAAATCAAGTTATTTTGGTTTATTATCTTAGTACTAAGAAAAAAAAGACTAGTACTAGAAAAAAACCTAAGAGATTTTCCATGGTTTTTTTAACTTATAAATGAAAAGCCCGCCTTTCGGCGGGGTATTTTAAAGTTTTTAAGCTTTTATTTCTCCCGCCAGAATTGGGAAATTTTTTTTTGAATTGCAATTTGTAATAAATCAATTTTCATAAATTTAGCCTATTTTATAACGCATATATTAAATAAACAATAGTTAAAGTTGTATTTTTACTTATTTGATACTTATTGTTTTTTGACCGATTAGTGATTGAAGAACTTGAGGAATAAGAATAGTGCCGTCTTTTTGTTGGTAATTTTCTAAAATGGCGACAAGAATTCGAGGAGAGGCAAGTGCAGTATTATTTAAGGAAAAACAATATTCTTTTTTTCCTTCTTTATTTTTATATTTAATATTTAGTCTTCTTGTTTGAAAATCACCCATAATTGAATTAGACATGGTTTCACCATAAGTATTTCTTGAAGGCATCCAAGTTTCTATGTCGTATTTTTTAATTTGGGGTTCGCCCATATCGCCGGTACACATTAAAAGAACGCGGTAGGGAAGTTTTAGATCTTGTAATATTTCTTCGGAGTTTATTTGTAATTCTTCGTGCAGATTTTTGGCTTCATCAATATTATTTTTAGCAATAATAACTTGTTCTATTTTCCAAAATTCGTGAACGCGGTAAAAACCTTTGGTATCTTTGCCATAACTACCAATTTCTTTACGAAAACATGGGGAAAAGGCAACGAATTTTTTGGGTAAATCTTTTTCATTTAAGGTTTCGTTAGAAAAATAGGCGGTGACTGGTTGTTCGGCGGTCCCGGCGAGATATGTATCTTCATCATTTAATTTATAGACGTCTTGTTCGCTCCACGGGAATTGGCCTGAGCCAAAAAGAGTAAAGCCTTTAACAATGGAAGGGGCAATAAAGGGCGTAAAACCTTTATTAATTAATTTTTGAAAAGTATAAAAAAGTAAAGCAAATTGAAGTTGAGCGGCGCCATTTTTAAGAAAATATCCGCGATAACCAGAAACCTTGACTCCGCGTTCAAAATCTATAATGTCTAAATCTTTTCCGAGTTCAATATGAGATTTGGGAGTAAAATCAAATTTGGGAATTTCTCCCCATTTTTTTACTTCTATGTTTCCGCTTGAATCTTTACCAATTGGAACTTCGTCGAGAGGCACATTAGGAATGTAGGAGAGAAGAGTAGTTAATCGCTGGTTGGCAATTGTTAATTGGGATTCAATTTTTTTTAGTTCTTCTTTGAGATTTTTGCCCCTTTCTCTTACTTTGTTTGCGTCTTTTTCGCGAGCCAATTTATTCCTTTCTTCTCTTAAAGTTTGGGCTTGTTGAATTAATTTGCGGTGTTCGTCATCGAGTGTTAATATTTTTTCAATATCAATAACTCGATTTTTATTACGAGCGGCATCGATTACTTTTTGTTTGTTTTGGCGAATGAAATTGAGGGAAAGCATATGTTTTGTCATGCTGAACTTGTTTCAGCATCTTTAACTATCTTACCACAAGCTCTTTAAAAAA
>CAYZAZ010000039.1:0-340 GCA_964476545.1 uncultured Gammaproteobacteria bacterium | reverse complement strand
AAAATGGATTTATTTTTTTTTAGATCCCGAAACCCATTCGACAAGCTCAGGGTCTTGAGTATATCGAAGGACAAGTTCGGGATGACTCTATATGAATAGAGTCAATTTTTTAACTGCAATTAGTCGGTGGTTTATTTGTTCATGTTCTTTGTTTGTTAATTCATCATAGTATTTTTGAAATTTATCGACGATAAAAAGTGAGCGGAAGGGGTAGCCTTTGAGTCTTTTATTTGAGGGTTTGTTGGCAATGTGGCCTTTTATTTTTTCCTGAGAATAAAAAGTTTTTTTTGAAATAGGATTATAAAAACATAAACAAACCCACAAGTAGGCCATTCTATCT
>CAYZAZ010000038.1:452-10446 GCA_964476545.1 uncultured Gammaproteobacteria bacterium | reverse complement strand
TATCTATTGATGTATTCTGATCCAGAAGTGTTACCTATGTTTCTCAACTTCTCCATTGGATGATTTACTAAATTTACTCCCCCACTTCCTTGTCATTGCGAAGCTAAGCGAAGTCGAAGCTGAAGCAATCTTTTTTTCTACCTAAAATCCACTTTACCCCCACCAACCCCCCAAGGTTATTTATTTCACTGTTTTGTCAAGATAATCGTGAAAAATAGGTTAATATTACTCCATTTTCACGGTTTTGACCTACAATTCCTCTCATCCGCAACGAAGTTATTTACAACTCGTCAACAAACAACAGACCTGCCGAAGAGTCTTTTCTACAACTTATCCCATCGCCCTACCAACCCCCCCAAGGTTGTTTAATATTTAAAATATTCCCCTTCAAAATATCGTTCATAAACAAAATTATAAACTTCGAACCCTTTTAATTCACATTCTTTTTCTGTGTAGGTTGGCTCAGGTAATTTATTAAATAATAGATCAGTTATTGCAATTTTAACTTCAGCTCTATTTGTTTCAAATTCACGCCAATGTGGGACTAGTAATGGTTTGAGATTTGTTAGTAATTCATGTGTTGCTCCTTTTATTTTAGCTACATCATCTGGGTTTAAATTATCCTTGACTAATAAATCGAAAATAGCCAGTTCATCCTCAGTTAAATTTTCGCTCACTGCTCTTTGCTCTTCTTAATCTAAATCTTTTGCTAAATCAATCAAATCATCAAAGAGTTGATCGACATCATGAGCCCCGCTGTTATATTCTTGAAGCAAAGAAACAAGTCTCTCCATAAATTTAGCTCGTTTTTTGTTTTTCCTTACCATTTCTTCAATTTTGGCTTGCAGCTCTGCGCTCATTGCATCCGCTTGAATATTTTTATTATCAAGCTTTGCAAAAAATTTGTGTAAAGCATCAGCGTCTAATTTACTCAAATCTTTAACTTTTTTGTGTTGTGGAATTACGTATTCTCCAGCTTGAATTGATTTATCTAATAGATCTTCTAAATCTTTTTTTACTTGAGAAACATCAATACTTTGCGATCCTATATCTCTAATACGTGATGCAATCACTCTGACGGCAGTTACCTCGTGATAAAAATCCTCAGCCATCGGATCTGGCAATACTGAGCGATACGCATTTTGTAAGTCACTGGCCAAATTTAAAAACTTCTTTTTATTTTCATGCTCTCCAATAATTGTATTTACAAATTTTTCTAGTAATAATAATTTTTGCTCTGGTGGAGCTTTTAGCAATACATCTAAATTTAATTGTTCTTTATTTAAAAAATCTTTAGTTTTTGCGAGATTTGTTTTTAAACCTTTTAAAAGTTCGTCTTTACTTTTTATTATTTCATCATCATCAATTCCACTTGCCACATATAGAGCTAAAGCTTTTTCAATATTTTTAAAAACACCAATATAGTCGACGATTGTTCCATTCTTTTTTAGTTCGTCGGCCACTCGGTTGGCCCGGGCAATCGTTTGCATTAACGTATGATTTTTGAGTGGCTTGTCTAAATATAGGGTTGATAAATTAGGAACATCAAAACCAGTCATCCACATAGCACAAACAAAGATTATTCTTAAATTGCTATCAGCTTTTTTAAATTCTTCTTCTAAGTCTTCATGAATGATCCTCTCGCGGATTGGTAAAACGTCTATCTCAAATTCGGCCATGTCCTCAATCTCGTTTTGATTATCTCCCAGGCTTACCATCACCGCCATATCAACATCTTTATGTTTTTCTAATTTTTCAATTAGTTTTTCTTTTGTATGATCATCAGTCGCTCTATCAATGTCCATGCGAAGTTTAGCAATATATCTTTTCCATTCTTTTTGAACTTTATCATACATTCTAAAAGCGGTCTTTTTGTCAATGGATACAACCATTGCTTTTCCGTTATAACCTCGACCGGCGTAGTGTTCTACAATATCTCTCGCAACCGTATCAAGTCTGTCTTCTCGAGTAATAATTTCATAGAAGTTTGAGTATTCTCGTTCTAATTTTTCTTCCTCATCTTCATCAAGATCATATTTGTCCATGAGTTGTCCTAATTGTTCTTCTAAATTTTCATTGACATTTTTTAGTCGGGGAACTCGATTTTCATAATAAAGAGGCACGGTCGCACCATCGGCAATTGATTGTCCAAAATTATAGACAGAAACATATTCACCAAAAGTTTTTACCGTCTCAACTTCGCCATCCGCCATGAGTGGAGTTCCGGTAAAACCAATGAATGATGCATTTGGTAATGATTTACGCATATTTAATGCCATTCGATCATACTGAGTGCGGTGCGCTTCATCAGTCATAACAATAATATCTTCCCTTTCTGAGATAGCGCCTGTAATGTCTTGAAATTTTTGAATAGTTGTAAAAATTTGTCGATGATCTTGCTTTAATAAATTTTTTAGATGAGAAATACTTTCCGCGTGGACCTCAGTTTCACGAATGACTCCGACGTTGACAAAGTTTGTATAAGCCTGGCCATCAAGTTGTTTTCTATCAGTTACGATAACAAACGTAAAATTACCAAGCAACTTTCTTAATACTTTTTGAGAAAGCCAAACCATTGAGTACGATTTTCCCGATCCTTGTGTATGCCAAAAGACTCCTAATTTTCCATCTAAATTTTTACGATTAATTACATTTTCAAAAGCTTTGTTTACTCCAAGATATTGAAAGTATCGAGGTAATATTTTTCTAAGTTCACCTCTTGATTCTTCAAACAAAACATAATTTTCAAAAATATCGAGTAGTCTTTTTTTATCGCAAATTCCGGAAAGAATAGTTTTCAAATTGGTATTAGGTTTTTCATTTTCACTCTCAGACTTTTTCCATTCATTAAAAAACTCAAAAGGAGCGGTCATTGACCCAAATTTATTTTCAATCCCGTTACTTATGACAATCCCTAAGTTATACCAAAATAATTTTGGAATCGTAGTTTTATAGTCACGAATATTGTCTCGATAAGCGTCTGCCAAATTCTTATGAGAAGCTTTAAGCTCTAATAAAACCAAAGGGATACCATTCATATATATAATCACATCTGTTCTTCTTGTAAACATTTCACCAACTATCCATAATTGAGAAACTACTAAAAAATCATTATTTTTAATATTTTCAAAATCAAAGAATCTAACTCTTTCTTCTTTTGTCTCTCCATTATTTTGGGCGACGTTAACATTGACTCCGTCTTTTAATAATTTATAAATTTCTTGATTCGCTTTTGCCAAGATTAAATTTGATCGATCACGAGTGATAATACCCATCGCTTGGATTAATGCGTCTTCTGGTAAATCAGGATTAATCTTTCTTAGAGCTGGTAGTAAATATTTTTTAAGAACGACTTCCCCTCGATTATCACGACCGAGTGCCAAATCATCTTCATCTTTATAAGCATTAATATGACACACCGGATCCACCCATATTTCTTTAATGAGCTTTATCACCGTCTGCTCCACTAAATTATCCTCGTTAAATTGATTCATTTTTTTATATTTTTATAATATTCTGAATATCTATTTTTTACATCATCAATCAAATCTGAGTAAGTTTTTACCCTGAACTGCCCTCCTCTAAATTTAAGTCTTTTTTCTAAATCTATACTAATCTTTTTTCCAACTAAATAACCTTCAAACGAATATTTTTCAGAGCTATGTTGTTCTATCACTAACATATATGTTTCTAATTGTTCTAAATCTTTAGTTGTTAAATCATGTGAAGGTCTTTTAATTTCTACTATAATCATTTTATTTCCTACAGAACCACATACGAAATCAGGCCTTTTGTTTTTTAAGCTTTTATTTTTTTTAATTATCTCGTCACCAACTATTGTTCTAAGCGTTTCATTAGTGTGCATTAACCAATATCTTTCATCAATGATCCACATGGCATTTTCAAGTATTCTATGAACCGATCCCTTTCCCCTAATTTCATATGTTTTATCGTTTAAAATTGATTTATTAAAGATATCAATTGTTTCAAGCCTGTGTTTTACCTCTGCAGAAATTGCTGTTATTTGTCTCAAAGTCCATTGTTTTAACAGATCGCTTAAATCTTCAACTGCTCGTTTACCTTGTTTCGGTAATTGATTTATTAATTTTTTTATAGAATTTACAAAACTATCATCTGCATTATTCAGAGCTTTTAAAAGTGAATCTATTGCATCAGAAACTTTTGTTATGTCTTTTTGCTCAACTTTACTAAAATCAACATTTTTTATAATTTCGTTGACAAATTCTGGATAATTTTCTGAAATTGCCTGTGCATTTTTCTTATATTCTTCTTTATTTAGTTTATTTAAGATTTCTTTTTTTGTTTTCCATCCAAGTAAAGGTCCTAGGTCGATATCAATAATATTTTTTATATTATTCCATTCTTCTATATTATTAATATGAGTTGTTGAGTGTTTACCTGGCCACCATTTATATAGTGTGATTCTTTTATCGGGTTTATTATTTGTTCTGAATTCCTCTGCTATTTCTGTAATTTGGACAGAAAATTGTCTATTTATTTTGGATATTTTTTTTACATACTCCGGTGCAAATTTTGTTGAACCGCAAGAACACTCAATTGTATTTTGGGAGTTTTCTTTATAGCACTTTTGACATAATTTATAGCTTTTATTTTTTTCCATATTAATTTTTTAGTTGTCTTTTTCCCGTAACCAATTGGGGTATTAAAAGATCTCGGGTTTTTGTTAAATTACTATTTTTCTCATTCAATTTATTTACCAACTCAAAAAGAGGAGTTACTAAAGTGTTAAATTTAGAAATAATATCTAATGAATAGATTATCTTTAATGTCATCAAATCTTTAGGATAAA
The DNA here is from genome assembly GCA_964476545.1 of uncultured Gammaproteobacteria bacterium. Classification (GTDB taxonomy): domain Bacteria; phylum Patescibacteriota; class Microgenomatia; order UBA1406; family GWC2-37-13; genus CAYZAZ01. The sequence goes on along the minus strand of CAYZAZ010000038.1, from coordinate 5,615 downwards.
CGTGTGGCTGAGCTGATCCACGCTGTAAATTTGAAATCTCTTTTTGTTTATTTTTCAAAAATAAATAAAAAAAATAAACATACTCTGTGATATTTTTATCTATATAGGAACAATCAGACGCCCAAATGTCTTTATAATATAATTTTACAAAGCCTGCACCTGCTCCTGAAGCACTTATCGTGATTACAGGTGAAATTGTATTAGAAACATTGTGATAATATGCCGGATCGGTTCCTCCTGCAACAACAGGAACATCGCCATCAACAACGGTGTTTTTTGTAATGTTTTTTCCTTTTTTTATTTGAATAATGTCACTCAATTTTTTTACTTCCCATCCACGAGGAATCATGCCATAAGAACTTTTACTATCATCCTTTTTCACTTTTTCATGTCCAGGAAATTTTAATTTTACAAACCATTCTGTATAAAGTAGTTGCGCCATTTCTTCGAGAGTTTTAATCCTTTTTTCGTTGTTTTCGATAAGTTCGTTATAGGTCGTAAGAATAGAGGCGATATTATTTTGAGTTAAAAGATCTGGTAAAAATAATTCATACGATCCAAGCACCTGTGCATTTGCTTGTGGTTGTGCTGAACCGCCTAAGTTGTTTGTTATGAAATCTTTATAATCTTTTGATTCAATTATATGACCAGCGTACCTACTGTTATTTTCTTTATTTATTTTAAATCGAACTAAATATGATGCGAATATTGAAATAGGAGGGTTTTTTATGTATTTCCCATATCCAGTCGTTGCTCCTGTTCTGGCAATTACAATATCACCTTCAGATAATAAGTATTTATCTTTTTCTTTGTCTGGTATTTTACAATACGGAACATCGCTCCAATTAATAGTTGGTGGAACAATATCGGTAATCCTTAAAAATTTTGGTCCAATGTTAATCTTACTTGAACTGGCGGTAAAACCATAATCAACACTAACACAAATATCTTTCAATTTTACTTTCTGAAAAGTTGTCATGGTTTTATTTTTTTATCCAACTCTTTGATAGAGGGATTATTTAATAATGATTTCATTTGCATTATGGCAACCTGATTTAGTTTTGTCATTCTCTGAGTTTGAGAAAGTCCCTCACTGATGTATTGAGCATTGAGAGACTCTAGATTTACCAAGACAACGAGTTGTTCAACTGTGGCGCTGTCTCTTATATTTCCTTCTTTACTTTTATTCTTATCTCGCCATCCTTTGGCAGTAATACCAAATAATGAAACATTGAGGATGTCTGCCTCATTGGCATAAATATTGTTTGAATCATTTTTATTTATTTCTGGCGGGATGAGATGTGCTTTTATTGCGTCAGTGTGAATTCGATAATTTACTTTTGCAAGCATTCTTTTTACATCCCAGCCCGTTGCAATTCGTAATCGCTCTTCTTCTTTTAATCGCTGAAATTCCTTAATTAAATAAAGTTTAAATTGTGGACTAATCCACATTCCAAATTCAAACGCAATATCTTTATGGGCAAATGTTCCACCATAACGGCCAGTGGTAGCTTTAAGCCCGATTGCATTTGTTTTTTTAACCCATTCTTTGGTGCTTATTTTATAACTATTTAATCCTGCTTGACTTTTAATTATGGCGAATTCGCCATAATTAAAATTTGAATTATTTATACTTTCCCATATTCCTAAAAACTCAATAGTGTTTCTGTTTCTCAGCCAGTCCGCTATAAAAAAATCTCCATCTTTGGCCCGAATCATATCGGTTAAAGATAAATAATCTTTATCACCTTTTGACATTACAGAAATTTTTACACCTTCAACAACAATCTTTTTACTTTTTGTCATAGTTTTTATGTTAACTTTTAAATATAAACAAAACAATTAATTTTGTATATATTGCCATCTCTAATATAAACTATAATAAAAATGTTCTTATTTACTTTTTAAGCTCTAAAGTAAAATAAGCATTTTTATATTATCCGTTTCCAGTCATTAATTATTTTATTTTCAAGCTTATGTGCTTCATCGGTGAGAGTTGTGAATTCACTGGTTAATTCTTTCATTCTTTTTTCAAAATCAATATTACTAATCCCCGTATCAACAATCTCAACATAGCGACCTGGATTTAATGAATATTCGTTTTCGCGGATTTCTTCAAGAGTTGCTATTTTACAACGTCCTTTAATATCTTCATATTTCTTCTTGCCCTCCGAAGCCTTGGCAAAGGAGGGTTCTTCACGATAATGTCTTACAATATCCGCAATTTCTTGTATTTGATCCGGAGTCCATTCATTATGAGCCCGATCAATTGGTGTAAAAATATCTTGTGCATTGATAAATAATATTTTATTTTCTCGTTCTGATCCTTTTTTTCCTTTATCTAAAAACCAAAGAGTCGATGAAAGGGTAACATTAAGAAACATATTTGGTGGTGTGGAAATAATCACATCAACAATTCCTGATTCTACTAATTTTTTTCTTATTTCTTTTTCAGCGTTTCCGGCATCAGTCGCCGAATTGGCCATGACAAAACCAGCTCGACCTTTTTCGTTTAAAGCGCTGGCAAACATTTGGATCCAAAGATAGTTACCGTTTGAAATTTCACCTTTACCGGTAATTGGTAGACCAAAATAATATCTCGGGTCGCCTTTTATCTTTTCTGGATCTATGACGATTTGTTTATTTTTATCTTTTCCTTTGACATTAAATGGAGGGTTGGCTAGAACATAATCAAACTTGCCTACACTATTAAACGGATCATTATAAAAAGAATTAACTTCTTTTATTTTCCCTGATAAACCGTGAATAGCTAGATTCATTTTAGCAATCTTTACCGTTTCTCCTATTTTTTCCTGACCGTAAATAGCTACTTCTTTTGACACGGTTGTTTTATTTTTTAAATGATTTTCTACAAACTTTGCTGAATGAACAAACATTCCACCGCTTCCACAAGCAGGATCCAATATTTTACCGTGATATGGTTCAATTACCTCAACTAATAATTTAACAATTGATTGAGCTGTAAAAAATTCTCCGCCATTTTGTCCTTCAGCAAGAGCAAATTGACCAAGAAAATATTCATAAATTTCTCCAAACGCATCACCATCAATATCATCGGGAATCTGATTAAAATTTTTAAGAAGAGTAATTAAAATTTGACTATTTTCTCCAGGAATTTTATGAAGCGAAGTATAATCTTGAGGTAAAACACCAGCCAGATCAGTATTATTTTTTTCAATTTCCTTCATTGCCTTATTAATAGCTATGCCAATATTTTCACTTTCAGGAAGACTAATTAAATATGAATATGAAGCCTTTTCTGGTAAATAAAGCACACCATGTGATTTATAATCATCTGGACCAATAGGTCGAATTCGAGTTGAATAAATAACTTTTCTATCTGAAACAATTCCACTTCTTACCTTCCTAAATCGAACATCCGCAAATTTTAGAAATATTAGACCTAAAATCGGTTCAGATATTTGATTTAATTTAAGACTCGAATTTGCTCGAAGCTGTACTGCCGCCGACCATAATCGTTCATGAAATTGTTTTCTATTATTGAATGTCATACGTTCTATTTTACATCTTTTTTTTATTTTATCACTTTCCCCAAAAATTTTATTTACATCTTCAAAAAAAACGAGAGTAATTTTTTTTACTAACTAAATCTACAAAAAATCCCCCGCTTTATTACCTACTCACTAAAATTTAAAAAGTACAAAAAAACTCATTACAATGTTTTAATGCATTAAAACATTGAAATATACAAAAAATAGTTACTAGAGTAAAATACTAATAATTATGAGTGGAGAAGATCTCAGACCAGCTGAAGTAAATAAAGCACTTGATGCTATTCAAGTAATGTTTGTTCCAATAAGTATTGGAGCTTCAATTATCTTAGGGCAAACTCAAACTCCTGGATTAATCCTTACCGCTTGCTACACTTTTACCGGAGGAAATTTAGCAGTTTTAGTTTTTAGAAAAGTTGCCGGCTTACTTGCTCCCCCAAAATAAATTTCATATAACCTACCAGGTTGTTTGGATTGTCCTGCCAGACCTATTTTAACCAAAGCAATTGGAATTGTTTTAATTTTTACGCAGTGAGCGAGCAAAAGGAATACTTGTTCTATCAGTTATTCTTACTGCAGAAAGTGAAGTATAAAAATGATTCTTTAATCCTCTTTTTTTCATTCCACTTACTAATTTATTTTTAGAGATATAAGGTTTAATCGACTCGATATCAAAAAGATTTGTCTCTGCTGGAAGTTGCATCACCCCATAAAATTCTCGTAATCCAAGATTATTTTCCACATATCCTTGAGAAACAAATGAAGTTAACGCACCTTGTGGAACATTTGAAAATTTTACTTCATAATTCTTATTATTACTAGTAATCATTTGCATACTTTCCCCAACTCTCATATATACTTGTGCAAATCCATCAGCCCAAACAATAGCTATGTCCGAAAGCTCTCCATTCGTACCAATGATAAAATCATAGCTTATCCCACCAATCTCAAGTGGAGAAGTTAACCAAATCGCATTCGCTTTAGCTTTAAAGTCAATACTTGGACTTTGATTTTCTGGATCCTTATGAGAAGCAAAACTAGCAGTAACTATTGTCCGCCCAATTGGAAAATGAGTTCCAATATCTTTAAGATTGCTAAATTCATTCCCAAACAAAGAATTAATAATGCCTTCTTTTAATGCCATAGTGGTTATTATACCAGTAAAATTATTTAATCTTAGATAATTTTCCAATAACCTATCAGGTTGTTTAGCCTGTCCGGCCAAGCCTTTGGCAACCGAAGCGGTTAGAATAATGGTGTCAGCAAGAGGATTCGAATGCCGAAGGCACCCCTTCGGGGCCTTTAACCTAACTTTTAATTATTAACTTACGCATTAGTTTATTTCCTTCAGTTGTATTTTTAAAATACCATTCCCTTTTCATTGCATCACTTCTACTCTTATACTCCTCTATATATATTAACTTAAACGGTCTTCGATATTTTGTTGATTTTGATAAACCAGCATTATGTTGTTCTAATCTAATTTCAATATTATTTGTTGTCCCAATATATAACTTATTATCTTTTAAACTCCTCAGTATATATAAATAAAACATGTGTGCCATCGACAGGATTCGAACCTGTGACCTAACACTTATGAAACGTGTGCTCTACCAACTGAGCTACGATG
>CAYZAZ010000038.1:0-442 GCA_964476545.1 uncultured Gammaproteobacteria bacterium | reverse complement strand
GATGGCATATTTTCTCTAATTTTCTATTATAATACATTTATAATACATTATATGACCTCAGACAATCCAGAACTCTCAATCATTGTCATCTCCTACAATACCGCTAAAATTACCCTAAACTGCCTCAACTCGATTATTAAATCAATCGATAACATAATCAATTATGAAATTATAGTAATTGATAATGCCTCAACCGACAGCAGTCAATCTCAAATCTCAAAACTCAAATCTCAAACCCTCCGAATCGGAGGGCAAAACCATAATTTAAATCTTAAAACTATTTTTAATACTTTAAATTTAGGCTTTGCCAGAGCAAACAATCAGGGAGTAAAGATAGCTAAAGGAAAATACATTTTATTCTTAAACTCCGATATTATTGTACTTGATGATGCCATTGCCAAACTGCTTAATTATTTCAAACAAAATGAAAATACTATCGATT
>CAYZAZ010000037.1:478-10503 GCA_964476545.1 uncultured Gammaproteobacteria bacterium | reverse complement strand
CAAAAAGAACAAAAGGATTAAGTTTTTCTAAAGCTTCTTTAAATCCTTGAGTGTATGCTCGACCAAGTCCTTCTTTTTTAGTTTTTAAAAGATGAAGTTTTGAAAATTTATTTCTCAATTCTATGATTTTTTCTTCCGTCCCATCGTTTGAATTACTATCAACAACTAGTATATGAATTTCCCAGTTATTAATGGTTTTTGCAACAGTAAAGATTTGATTGATTACTTCTTCAATTGAACCAATTTCATTGTAGGTAGGAACGATAATTACGGCTTTTTTCATATAATTTGTTTGTCATTGCGAGCCCCGAAGGGGCGTGGCAATCTTGTTAATTAATGGGATTGCTTCGTCGTTTAGACTCCTCGCAATGACATTAATTTTCTAATATTAAATAAATCTTTTTTTAAAATATTCCATTGTTTTTAATAATCCTTCTTTGAGGGGAATTTTAGGTTCCCAATTTAATTTTGCTTTAGCTTTGGTTATATCAGGTTTTCTTTGGCGGGGATCATCTTCGTCAATCGGTCTAAAGACGATGGATGATTTGGAGTTAGCTAAGTTTTTGACAATATTGGCAAGTTCGAGGATGCTTTTTTCACTTGGGTTGCCGAGGTTAATAATTTCTCCTCGAATATTGGGGGTAGTGGCAAGTAAATATAAAGCTTTTGTCATATCTGAGACGTAGCAAAAAGATCTTGTCTGGGTTCCCTTGCCATAAATTGTAATTGGTTTATTTGTAAGAGCTTGATAAATAAAATTTGAAACAACTCGGCCATCTTCTTTTTCCATGTTGGGACCATAAGTATTAAATATTCGTGCAATTCGAATATTTAAATTATATTTTCTAAAATAAGTAGTTGAAATTGCTTCCGAAAATCTTTTACCTTCGTCATAACAAGCCCGGATTCCAACAGGATTAACATTACCCCAGTAATTTTCTGTTTGAGGATGAATAAGCGGGTCACCATAAACTTCAGAAGTCGAGGCAATAACCAGCGATTTACTATTACTTTTTTTAAAAAATTCAAGTAAATTATGTGTGCCGATAGAATTTGTGAGGAGTGTTTCAATTGGATATTTTTTGTATTGAACTGGTGATGCGGGTGAGGCGAGATGATAGATGATATCGAAGCCTGGTAAAGAAGAGAAATTTAATTTTGTGATATCGTCTTCAATAAAATGAAAGTTAGTGTTTGGGAAAAAAGACTCAATATTTTTTTGTGAACCAGTAATAAGGTTGTCGATGACAAAGACGTGATCTTTTTTTTTAAGATGATAGTTGGTTAAATTTGAACCGATGAAACCAGCTCCACCGGCGATTAGAATATTCATTGTTTAGAAATTTGTTGTTTGAAATTAGTGACTCGTAATCGAAATTAGAAATTCGATTTTCGACTTTCTAATATCAATTACTAATTTCTACTTTCGATAAACAATTTTCTAAGTTTTTCTGCCTGTTGAAATATAGCTAAATCCTAATTCTTTCATTGTTTTTGGATTATAAATATTTCGGCCATCAATTATCAAAGGTTTTTTCATGAGTGTTTTAACTTTTTTTAAATTAATTTGTTTGAATTCGTTCCATTCTGTGAGAATACAAAGGCAGTCGACGTCTTTAATTGTATTGTAGGGATCATTAAAATATGCAATTTTATTGCTAAAATTTTTCTTGATATTTTTCATGGCCTCGGGGTCATAAACATTTATTTGATAATCATTATTTAAAAGATCTTCAATGATGTATTGTGACGGAGCAAAACGAATATCATCTGTATCTGGTTTAAAACTAAGTCCCCAAAGAGCAATTTTTTTACCAGAAATATGCTGATAAATTTTATCAATATAATTTTTTCTTGAGTAAAGATTAACTTCTTCGACAGCGTCTAATAAATTTGTATTGATGCCAAGTGTTTTTCCGGTGTTAATTAAAGCCTTAACATCTTTTGGTAAACAGGAACCACCGTAGCCAACACCAGGATAGAGAAAGACTCGGCCAATTCTTTTATCAAGACCAACAGCGTCAAGGACAGTTTCGACATCGGCGCCAGTTTTTTCGCAATAAAAGGAAATTAAATTAGCAAAAGAAATTTTTGTGGCGAGCATGGCATTGGAAGTGTATTTAATGAGTTCGGCTGAAGCTAAATCGGTAATGACTCTTTTGCCATCAATTGGTTCGTGTAGATCAAGAAGCATTTTGACGGCGGTTTTTGAATTTGAGCCAATGACAACTCTATCTGGGTGAAAGGTATCATTAAGACCGGTTCCTTCGCGTAAGAATTCTGGGCAGGAAGCGACTTCGACTTGGGCATTTTTTGGTTTTATTTTTTCAATTATTTCTTTGACTTTTAAATTAGTACCAACGGGAACGGTGCTTTTGCACGAAACGATTGTCAAATCTTTTTTTAAGTATTTGCCGATTTGTTTTGCGACTTCAAAAACTCCACTAAGATTAGCTTCGCCATTTTCTTTTGGTGGCGTACCGACTGTAATGAAAACAATATCTGATTCAGAGACGGCTTGTTCAAATGATAAAGTAAAATGAAGATTTTTTTTGGCAAGGTTTTTTTCAAGGAGTTCTTTGAGGCCTGGTTCGTAAATAATTGGATCTCCTTTTTTGAGCCGTTCAATTTTTTCTGGCGTATGGCCAACAACCCAAACTTTATTACCAAAATTAGCAAAGACACAAGCGGTGACTAAACCAACATAGCCATGGCCGATGAATGTAATGGTCATAACTTAATATTATATAAGTTAATTAGTAATAGGTAAATAGGAAATAGTAAATGGTCATTCCGGCTTGTCCGGAATCGTAGTTTGACAACGATTCTGGAGTCTCCGCCAGCTGGCGGATCCCCAGAATGACTATCTGTCCAGTTGTTTTTCGACTTCTCTCAGTCCTTCTTCAAAACTTTTCATTTTATAAAAATTATTTTTTATTGATTTAATAATGGCGTTTTTTGGTCTTTGGGCTTTGCCTCTAAAATAATCTTCAGCTAGGATTGGATTAATTAAATTTTTATTAAGATTAAAAATTTCAGCGATTTTTAGTCCGGCATCATACGGGGAAAGACTATCGGAACCAACAATATGAAAAATTTCTGGGGAAAAATTATTAAATAAATATTTAAGTGAGTAGGCAATGTCGTCGATGAAAGTTGGGGTAATCATCGAATCAGTGACCATATTTACTTTTTTATTTTCCGTCAGAAGTTTTTTGATTGTCGCAACAAAATCTAACTTAAGATCGTATTTGGCGCGGTAAGGATATTCAATGCGAACAATCATGGCTTTTCCACCAGTTGGCGGATTAACAATTTGTTCTCCTTGGTATTTTGTTTTGGCGTAAATTGAAAGGGGATTGGAAAGGCTTTGTTCATTATAATTCTGGCCTGTACCGTCAAAAATAAAACCAGTAGAGATATAAATAAATTTTTTTCCTTTATTTTGTACGGCTTCAAAAATATTTTTTGTTCCTTCGACATTGATTTTGTGAGCAATTTCTTTGTTGGTTTCTGCGCCATCAACATTGGTATAAGCGGCCAGGTGGAGAAAAATATCAAAATCTAGTGAGTTAATAGTTTCCTTAACTTTATTTTGATCAGTTATATCCATTTGTTCTTGAGAGATTGGGAGAAAAGTAAAATCATTTTGTAGTAGTTCTATGATGCGGGAACCCACTAAACCTGAAGCACCGGTCAATGAAATCCGTAACATTATAATTTAGAATTAAGAATTTATAATTATGAATTTAATTTTGAACTAATTTTTTCCACCACTCTTGGTTATTCGTGTACCATTTGACTGTTTCTTTAAGTCCCGTTTCAAAATCATAATGTGGTTGCCAGCCTAATTCTTTATTAATTTTACTCCAATCAATGGCGTAGCGTTGATCATGACCAAGGCGATCAGTGACATATTCAATCATATTTTCATCTTTATTCATTATTTTAATAATTTTTTTTACTACCTCTAAATTATTAATATTTTCTGTTAAGCCACCAATAAAATATGTTTCCCCAATTTTTCCTTTATTTAAAATTAAGTCAATGGCGCTACAGTGATCTTCGACGTGTAGCCAATCACGGATATTTAAGCCGTTGCCGTAAACGGGAACTTTTTTATTTTGTAAAATATTCGTAATTGCTAAAGAAATTAATTTTTCAGGAAATTGGTAAGGGCCATAGTTATTAGAACAATTGGAGATGGTTGTGGGTAAATTATAGGTTGTAGTGTAGGCACGAACGAGATGATCGGCGGCGGCTTTGGAAGCAGAATAGGGACTGCGGGGATTATAATTACTATTTTCATTAAATTTATCATTGGAATTGAGATCAAGTGAACCAAAGACCTCATCGGTCGAAATATGGTGAAATCTTTTTACTTTATTTTTTAATGCGGCTTCAAGCAGGACATAAGTACCCTCAATGTTAGTTTTTACAAAGGGAGCCGGATCTGAGATTGAGCGGTCGACGTGAGATTCGGCGGCAAAATGAACAATGGTATCAACTTGATAATTATTGATTAGTGAATTAACAGCTTGTGGATTGCATATATCTTCATGTGAAAAAACATAATTAGGATTGTTTTCAATTGTTTTTAAATTTTCGAGGTTGCCAGCATACGTAAGTTTGTCGAGGTTGACAATCTTGTCCGTGGGATATTTTTTAAGCCAATAGAGAATAAAATTAGATCCGATAAAACCAGCGCCTCCTGTGACTAAAAGTTTCATTTTTCTATTTTAACATTTTTTAAATGTGGTCTGTTGATTAAATTATCAAGTATGAGCCAGCGTTTTTTTTTGACAGTATAGGGAATGTCATCTTGCATGACTTTGGTGGCGGCAGTCATGGGGCGAAGGGAGTACATGGAAACATAAGCCCAGTTAAAACCAACTTTTTTACATAGTTTAACTGTGTTTTTAAATTCTTCATCAGTTTCACCGCAAAAGCCAACAATTATATCGGTAGTTAATTTCAAATTTTTAATTTTTAATTTTAATTTTTTAACAAGATTTAAATATTCTTCAGATGTGTACCATCGATTCATTCTTTTTAGTACGTTGTCATCACCTGATTGAACTGGAAGGTGGAGTTTTCTGGTGATATTTTTATTTCTAGCAATTACATTAATTAATTCATCTGAGAAATCCCAAGGATTAGAAGACATAAAATCGATTTTATCAAAACCGAGCTTAGCAATGTCTTCGAGCAAGTATGGGAAGAAAGTTGGGATACGAAGTCGACCCAAATGTTTAACAAAAATTGGCTTTAATTTTTTATTGTTTAATTTATATGTGAAATTGTCATTGCGAGCGAGTATAGCGAGCGTGGCAATCTCTTTAGATTTAGATTGCTTCGTCGTCTGTAAGTTAGTTGACTTCCTCGCAATGACATTAGACATGATTAAATCGGCTCCGTAAGAATTTACATTTTGACCAAGAAGCATGATATTTTTATAACCAGCTTTTTTAGCTTTTTTGGCTTCAATAATAATCTCTTCATATGGTCGGCTAATTTCCCGGCCACGGGTAAAAGGGACAACGCAAAAAGTGCAGAAATTATTACAACCATTGGAAATAGGAATAAAGGCGGTTTCCTTATCTTTTCTTATTGGTTCTAAATCAAAACCAACTTCCTCGATGGGCATAAATTCATCAACCTCGGGAAGGATTGTTTGTAAGCGTTTTAAATATTTACCAGTTTTATCTCTGAAAGCCATCCCGACAATGCAACCGGTGACTATAATTTTTGGCTTCTTTTTAAATTTACCCAGGTTTTCAACTAATCCATAAATTCTATTTTCAGCAGAGTGGCGGATCATGCAGGTATTGATGACGACATAGTTGGCGTCTTTATAACCGCGAGCTTTTGTCATGCCCCGCGCCATAAAAGAGGCCTCAATTCTTTCTGAATCAGCGACATTTTGTTGACAACCAAAGGTTTTTATAAAAAACTTCATAAGTATGATACGAATCTACTAATAAATGCGAATCTACAAATATTCGAATAATGCAAAATATCTGAAAATTTGTAGATTAGGATAAGATTTGTAGATTAGGATCATGCTCGGTTTTTTTTATTTTTTCAATAAGGATTATAAAGACTAAAAGAACTACACCAATTGTGCAAAAGGCAATGAGCTTTTCAATTCCTTTTAAAAACATACTTGAGATTCCAAGGATTAAAGAAATCAGCCAGTAAAATATTGCAATTCTTCTTTTTCCCCAACCAATTTCCATTAAACGATGATGAAAGTGACCCCAATCAGCCCTAAAAGGAGACTGTTTTTTTATTAAGCGTCGAATGATTGTATAAATGGAGTCAATAATTGGGATAGAAAGTATTAAGACGGCAGTTCCTAATTTTCCAAAAGAGAGGATTGAAATAATGCCGAGTAAAAATCCAGCTAAAGCGCCACCACCATATCCAGGCATAATTTTTTGAGGATAAAAATTGAAGGGTAAAAATCCTAGATAAGCACCAGCAACCACAAAAGAAAAAAGCATGACAACTTGCGCCGAAATGTCGTGACCGGTGAATCTTTGAGACAAAAGCCCTAAAAAAAAGGCAGTAATAGCGACAAATCCAGGCAATTGGCCATCGACCCCTTTGCTCCAATTAACAATATTAGTCGTCCAAGTTAGCCAAATAATAGCTAAAATATCTGCGATTAACAGAATAGAATGAGTACCGAAAAAATTAAAATTAAGTTTTAACGTATCTAAATGAATGACACCACCAAAAGGATTTGAAAGATAGGGAATACCTAAACCAAAAAAAACAACAATAGTTGAAATTACAATATTAGCAATAAAGCGCAAGTATGGAGAAGAATCAGAATAATCATCGATTAAGCCAACAATTAAAAGAATAAATGAAGAAAGAAGTATTCCAATCATTATTTTATTGATTGAAATAAAAAGTAAAGTTGTTAATAAAATTGAAAGGTAGATTGGTAAGCCACCTGCCCGAGGAATGATTCCCTTATGGGTATGAGCAGGGTGGGATCTTTTTTTTCTATCCGTAACAAAATTTAATTTTTTAGCCAAATAAATAGTGGGTAGGGTGAGAGCAAGAGAAACTAAAAAAGAAACAAAAAAAACAATAACTGCCATAGTTTAACTAATTAAAATAATTATTTGAAAAAATATATAAGTAATAGTAATAATATTAAAAATATTTAAGTAATAAAATATTTTTTGAACAAATAGATTATCTAAGAAAAATTTTTTATAAATAAAAGAGTTAAGAAAATAAAACGTAGTGAGAAGTAATGGCAAAATTAGAATAAACCAATTCTCGACTAATTGATCCTCACCCCAAGGTTTAGAATAAAAAAGAGGAATTTGGGGAGGAAGCGAGGGGTAGCGAAAAACAAACATTCCGATCATGGCTAGATTACTGGCGATAAGTGCATAAATCATGATCTTATTATACCGTAACTTATGGCAGATTTTTTTCTCTTGCAAAAGCACACTTTTTTATTTAATATGTATCGAAATGACATAAGACAATATACAAATAGTGATTAGTGGTTAGTGACTAGTTAAAAATTATTAGTAATTATTTTAAAAACATGACAGATACACAAATTTATAACTTAGTTAAAAAAGAAGAAAAAAGGCAAAGAGAAGGCATCGAATTAATTCCTTCGGAAAATTATGCTTCGGCACATGTTCGAAATGTGCTTTCATCTTATTTTGTGAATAAATATTCGGAAGGGTATCCAAAAAAAAGATATTATGGCGGAAATGAGAATGTTGATGTGATGGAAATAATCACTCAAGAAAGAGCAAAAAAATTATTTAAAGTTCCATTTGTAAATGTGCAACCATATTCTGGATCTCCAGCTAATTTAGCCGTTTGTCTGGCAACATGTCAGCCTGGAGATACATTGATGGGTCAAGCACTCACAGCCGGTGGGCATTTAACTCATGGTCATAGCGTATCGGCAACTGGAATTTTTTATAAGAGCGTTCAATATGGTTTAAAAAAAACAGGAGTTTGTGAATCTGATGACCTTTTTGATTATAAAGAAATCAGAAGATTGGCTAAAGAGTGTAAGCCCAAATTAATTTGGGTCGGAGCGACGGCATATCCTCTCAAATTTGATTATAAAAAATTTGCGGAAATTGCTGATGAAGTAGGAGCCTATCTTGTAGCCGATATTGCACATGTTGCTGGATTGATTGCTGGCGGTGTGCATCCATCACCTGTGTCTTATGTGCATATTGTAACAACCACAACCCACAAGACTTTGCGGGGGCCAAGAGGGGCAATGATTATGGTCACTGATAAAGGTTTAAGAAAAGATCCAGAACTTGGGGAAAAAATAAATAAGGCAGTATTTCCTGGTTTGCAAGGTGGACCGCACGATAATCAAACAGCGGGGATTGCTATTGCCTTATATGAGGCGGCACAACCATCTTTTAAAAAATATGCAACCCAAATTGTAAAGAATTCCAAGGCCTTATCAAAAATATTAATAAAAGGGGGATTAAGGCTTGTTGGAGGAGGAAGTGAAAATCATCTTTTACTTGTTAACTTAACGAATGTTTTGGGACCGGGTGGAGGAATATTTGCCCAAAGAGCGCTTGATATTGTAGGGTTAACTTTGAATAAAAATACTGTTCCTAACGAACCTATGTCGCCTTTTTATCCCTCAGGAATAAGATTAGGAACACCAGCCTCGACAACGCGAGGGATGAAAGAAAAAGAAATGGAGTTTATTGGAAAAACTATTCTCAAGGTAATTGATGAGATTAAAGATTATAAATTACCAGCAAAGGAGCAAAGAAAAGAATATATCGCAAAATTTCAAAAAGAAATAGAGAAAAATAAACAGCTGATCAAATTGAGAGCTGAGGTAAAAAAATTAGCGGTTCGTTTTTCAATTCCGTAATTAACTAGCTACATAATGATCGTTACGTAGTTAATAATACTGAGTAGATTTCGCCGATAAGGTAAAAAGAGCCGGTGATAATAAGTGGATTACGAGATTGAGGACTAGTTCTAATTAATGATTGTAATGCTTCTTGGGGGTTAATGATGATATTATAATTATGAAATTTATTTTTTTTAATTTCTTCGGCGATAACTTCTGGTTTTGAGGAGAGATTAATTAATTCTTGATTCGTAGTAAAAAATGAGGTAATGACTATTTTATTAGCGAGAGGGATAATATATTTTACCATCTGTTTAAAGTCCTTTTTTTCTTTGAAGGTAATTAAAAAGTTAAATTTCTTATGAGGATAAAGTTTTTTTAAACTATGGATAAATGCTTTCATTTTCTGGGGATTATGAGCGCCGTCAGCAATGATTGTTTTTTCATACTTATGAAATATTTCCATTCTGCCGGGAATTTTTATGTTCGTTAAGCTGAGGCGAAGATTATTAGTATTTAATTTGAATTGATCTTTTTGACTTAATTTTTGTAAAGCAATTAGAGCGAGACTGCAGTTTTCAACTTGATGCTTACCTAATAAATTTAATTTGACGTGATTGAGGTTAAGATTGTCAAATAAGAAGTCAAAGGTGGTGAATTGGTTATTTATTTTAATATTTTTGCAATTTTGATTATTTTTAAGAAAAATTAATGGCGAATTATTTTTTTTAGCAACATTAATAATGGTTTTTTTTGCGGTTGGTTTTTGCCAGGTAGAAATGATCACGTTTGAGGGTTGGGCAATCATTGCTTTTTGATAGGCAATTTTGGAAAGTGTTTTTCCAAGAATTTGAGTATGGTCAAATCCTATCTTGGTTAGAATAGCTAATTTATTTTTGTTGCTCACACAGTTCGTCGCATCGTATAATCCTCCGAGCCCAGTTTCGACCACTGCATAATCAACCTTTTTTTTATAAAAAATATAAAAAGCTAAGACAATAAGAATTTCAAAATAAGTTGGAGTTTTAAAAGAAGACCTTTTTACTTTATCAATATAGGGGATTAATTCATTTATAAAAAGACAAAATTCTTTTTCAGAAATAAACTGATTATTAATTTGACAGCGTTCTCGAAGATCAAT
>CAYZAZ010000037.1:0-468 GCA_964476545.1 uncultured Gammaproteobacteria bacterium | reverse complement strand
TGTGAGGTGAGACGGTTAAACCAACTGTAAAATTGTGACTGACCAAAAGGTAACTCATTAAAGTAGCAGTGGATCCTTTTCCGGAAGTTCCAGCAATATGAATGACTTTTAATTTATTTTGGGGATTACCAAGAAGATTAAGAAAATATTTTGTTCTGGCCAGTCCCCAATCGCCAGTAAATAATTGACCACCATTTTTGGGAATAAATGTTTGGAGAAATTCTTGGGTTTTTTTAAGACTGTTTATTTTCATGTTTTAACCATTTAACTCCAATATAAACAAGCGGTGTTTCGATCACTGACATAAAACATTTTAAAAGCCAATAAGGTAAAATTAAACTAGTTAAAAAAATTACATTACTTGATAAAGATTTATCTAAAGTATAAAACGCCAAGGTCAAAAAAATAACCGTATCGATAAACATTGAAATAATATTTGAAAAATTAGTCCTAAACCAAAGAGCTTTT
>CAYZAZ010000036.1:2605-11167 GCA_964476545.1 uncultured Gammaproteobacteria bacterium | reverse complement strand
TCAGTTAATAATTGTTATTAATTACGGGGGGTGACATTTTCATTTGGGTTTGACACCCCATTTTTGCTATAATTACACTAATGTTTCAAACAATAAAAACACGACTTGTAGAAAAGAAAAATCTTTCAAAAAACATCTGGCTATTAAAATTTAGTCTTATTGAACCAAAAAACTTTTCTTTTTCCGCGGGCCAGTATATGACAATATCCTTAAATGATCAACTCGGAAAACCCGTGTCGCGCGCCTACTCTATTGCTACATCACCAGAAATAACTAACTTCTTTGAACTAGTAATACAATTTGTACCTAATGGAGTTGCTTCTTCATATTTTTCTAATTTGAAAATTAATAATGAGGTGGTTTTTCGTGGTCCAGCGGGAATATTTGGAGTAAAAAATTCATCCAAAAATATTGTTTTTTTAGTTACCGGAACGGGAATTGCCCCAGTTTTATCAATTCTCCCCTATTTATTAAAAAATTCTTTCTATCAGGTAAGTTTGTTCTGGGGCTTACAAACCAAAGACAATGTATATTTGCTTGATAGGTTAGTTAATTTAGAAAAAACATATAAAAACTTTGGTTTTAAAATTTGTCTTTCAAAAAAAACAGGGGTTGAAGATGGTAATTTTGCTTCTGGAAGAATAAATGAGGTTTATAAAAAAAACTTTGAAAAGTTTGGTTATGAAAGTTTTGATCATTATATTTGCGGCTCCAGAGACATTGTTTTTTCCCTTAATGAGTTCCTCACCACGCTCAATCTACCAAAAAATCAGGTCTATTTTGAGAAGTTTTAAAAATAGTTGCGTTTGGTTTAAAAATATGATATATTATAGGCCTTTATGGATAACTACGGCCTTCGTGGCTTAATAGTCAGCTTTATTGAAAACCTTAAATCTCAAGGCAAATCTCAATTTACCCTTGTTGCTTATAAAAAAGACCTTGAACAATTTACTGGCTTCCTTACTTCTCAAGAAAAAACAGACGTAAGAGAAATTAAAAAAGAAGATGTAGAAAATTTTATTGCTAAACTTTTAAAAGATGGTTATACAAAAAAATCTGCTTCAAGAAAACTTAATTCCATAAGAACTTTTTTTCGTTTTCTTAAAAATCAACAAATTTTGGAACAAAATCCATCTCTTGATGTTTCACACCCAAAATATTCAACCTCTCTTCCAAGAATTTTAAGCAAACTTGAATACCACGCGCTACGCGATTTTGCTAAAGAAGATCCGAGAACTTATGCTTTAATTGAGGTTTTGTTACAAACAGGTTTAAAAATTGGTGAACTTTCCAATATTCATCTTTCAGATATTAAAGAAGAATTAATTACAATTCGTCCTTATGGAAAAAACCCGAGCCGAGAAGTACCTTTAAATAAATCTGTAAAAAGGGCAATAGACGACTATATAAAAACAAAAACAAAAGGCAAAATAGACGACTACCTTTTTATCACAAGAAGTGGCCGCCCAATTCTCATAAGAAATATCAGGCAAATTATCAATCGCTGTTTTAGGGAAGTTGAAATAGACAATGCAACAGTAAATGATTTAAGAAACACTTTTATTGCTCATCAGCTTATGGCTGGTTCATCTATTGAATATGTAGCTAAGGTTGTGGGACACCGTCGCCTTTCATCCACTGAAAGATTTTTAAATCTCATTAAGGAAGTGGTTGTGCGCTCTCAAAAACTTGAGGTTCTTTAAGCTCTTCCCAAACATTTCTTTACTAAAAAATCCGCTTCTTGATTTTGTTCCCTTGGAATATATTTATAAATAATTTCTTTATTAACCGTCCCCTCTAGTCCTTTTACTTTAAAAACCAGCTCTCTAATAATGGAGTTTTTTATTTTAAATAATCCGTTAAGTTGATTAACTAAAAGCGAAGAATCAGAATGGAAAATTAATTTTTTTAAATTCTTTTTTATTTTAGGTTGTTTTTCTAATAATTTTATTATTTCTTCATAGGTAATAATGACCGCATTATATTCTGCAAAATTATTTGTATTCTCCCCTAAAAACTTACTTCCTTGAGAGATTATCTTATTATCTTGATAAATTAAAAAGGCAGAGGCGGCGGGACCTGGATTATTTAATGCTCCCCCATCGGTAAATATTTTTAATTCCATATTTTATTATAACGATAAATTTATTCTTGTAAGCGCACTGGCATTATAATATGAAGAAAGTCGTTGTTTTTTTCTACTTTAAAAACGGCCGGAGCGTCAGACCTTAGAATTTCAACTACAATCTTTTCTGTGTTTATGTTATTTAAAAAATCAATAATAAAGCGGTGATTAAAGGCAATTTTTTGATCCTCTCCCTCCTGTTCTGTGTCTTGTTCAACACTATTCTCTCCTCCCCCATCCACTTTTGGCCTCATTAAAAGCCTTCCTTTAATAAATTCACAGACAACAATATTTGAAGCTTCTTTAGAAAAAACAGAAATTATTTTTATATTTCTTAAAAATTCTTCTTTGTCTAAGATAATGGTTGTTTTTTTATCTACAGGAATTACTTTTTCATAAGGTGGAAACTCCCCTTCAATCAACCGAGAATAAAATCGATTATTTTTAATTCGAAACATAACTACCTTTTCCTCTTTTGAATAACTAAAAAAAATGTCTTTTTCATCCCTAGCTTGCCGATATACTTCTTCTAAAAAAGAGGCGGGAATTAAAACATTAGGAAAATCGCCTTCTTTTTTTGATTTAATTAATGATAAACGGAACCCGTCGGTCGCCACAAGACAAATATTATTATCAACAACTAAAAAATTTATTCCAGAAAGAACCGGACGCGTTTCTTCTTTAGCCGCGGTAAATAAAACATAAGGAAGATTTTTTAAAAATAACTCATTACTAATTTTTTGTTCACTCTCTTTGATTGTTGGCGGTAAGGGAAAGTCGGTTAATTTTAATAAGGGGAAATTTCCTTTTGCGTTTTTCTGTTTTAAAGTAATTGCTGTTTCTTTTATTTCTACCTCTATTTGCTCTTCTTTCAAGAGTGTAAGAAACTCCATTATTTTTTTTGGTTCAATTAATATTTTAAAAGGTTCGCTTGTCTGAGAAGATATAGAGCCACTAAAAAACAAATTAAGATTTGTTGAATAAAAACTCATTTCTTCTTTTTTTCCTTCAATAAGAATTCCTTGAAGGGAAGAGAGAGAATTTAACTTATTTGAGTTAAATTTTGTTGCAAGTTGTAAAAGATTGAGAAATGGTTGTTTATGGATTATTGTTTTCATAATTAGTAGTAATAGAGGGTGTGAATAAGTGTATAAAATATTAAAAGGATTTTCAACACCTGCTGAAAGGAAAAATCTCTTGGTGTATGATATGTGTTTATCTTGTGGACGAACTTAATGAAGAGATTATCCCATCAACCTCTTTCTTTAAAAGAGCATTATTAATTATCAGATTATTAATTTTATTTTCTCCATGAAGGATTGTGGTGTGATCTTTTCTTTTTAAGATATAAGCGATTTCTTCGTATTTTAGTTTGAGCTCTCTTCTTAATAGATACATAATTATTTGTCTTGGTAGGACAATATTTTCACTTCTTCCCCCATCTTTTATAAGTGCCTGTTTAATATTATAATATGCACAAACGGCTTTGATAATATCATGTGGAGAAAGACGTTTGTTTTTAATTTCCGTTACCACCCGGTCATTAAAATACTCCTCAATACTTTCAAGATCTATCTTATCTTTTTTTCCAAGCGTTTTTGCATAAATTGACAAAAGCGTTCCTTCAAGCGCTCTTGAGTCCCCTATTCTTTCCGCGATTATCCGAGCGGCATTAATATCAATCTCAATTTCTTTTTCTTTTGCCTTAATTAATAAAATAGCGGCGCGGAGCTCATAGTCTGGTGGCTGAATATCAACGACAAGGCCACCGGAGAAACGGGATCTTAATCGGTCTTCTAATTTTTTTATTTGTTCTGGTGGGCGGTCTGAGGTAAGAATCATCTGCCCGCCAGCCGCCACAATTGAATTAAAAGTGTGAAAAAATTCTTCTTGAACCGCGTCTTTACCCGCAATAAATTGAATATCGTCAATAATAAAAACATTTAAATGGCGATACTTTTTTCTAAATTTACTTGTTGTTCTCTCCCGAATACCTTCGATTAACTCATTAATAAACTGATCTCCTGGGCAAAAAAAGACTTTTTTTGTTTGATCTATTTCTAAAACATATCTTGCGACGGCTTGGGCTAGATGGGTTTTTCCAACACCAACTCCACCATGAATAAATAAAGGATTATAAGAATTACCTGGGTTTTTTGAAACAGCTTGGGCCGCGGCATAAGCCACTTGATTTGTTGAAGAGACAGCAAAATTATTTAGGCGATACTTTGTATGTAGGCCTGCTTTAATAAAATAATCTTCAATTGAGGGTTCAAAAGAAAAAAGAGGAGAGTCTTTTTTAACCTTTTTTTTCTCCGCGATAATGATTTTGAAAGAAATTTTTTTCTTAAAGAAAGTTAAAAATGTCTTTTCAAGTAAGGGGCGCCTTTTTTCCAAATAAATTTTTACTCCGGCATTATCACAAGTGAGGGTAAGTTCGTTTTCCGTCATTATTGTTGGGTGAAGTTGTTTTAAAGAAGAAAAAATAATATCCAACCCTTTATTTTCTTTTAGAAAGAAATCTAAAAAATTATTCCAAACAGATGGCAACATAGGTTAAATAATTCATTGTGGATAACTTATCCACAAATAATAAACATTTAAACAAAAATTTGCAAGGGCATGTTTTTTGTTTTTTTATTAAAATAAAAATAGAATGTTAACAGATATATTATTTCCTAAACTATGTCTTGGG
Source organism: uncultured Gammaproteobacteria bacterium (assembly GCA_964476545.1). Classification (GTDB taxonomy): domain Bacteria; phylum Patescibacteriota; class Microgenomatia; order UBA1406; family GWC2-37-13; genus CAYZAZ01. The sequence continues at coordinate 6,347 of CAYZAZ010000036.1, read as the reverse complement.
TGTGGTTTTTTAGGGGGCTATATCTGTAAAAACTGTTGGGAAAAGCTTTTGGTAATAAATAAAGACACATGTTTATATTGTGGCAAAGCAAGTTTGTTTGGTTATACCCACCCAAAGTGTTTAAAAGATAACGGAGTAAGCGTTATTATTAGCGGTTATTATTATGGTCCAACACTAAAAAAAATAATAAAAGCAATAAAGTATCGCTTGGTTAAAGAGGCGGTTCCAGAGCTTTTTAATCAACTAAATGACAACTTTGTTTATAAGATAAAAAACTGTATTGAGAAAAAAAAGAGGGTGTTTTTTCAACCAATTCCCCAATCAAAAACAAGGTTTAATGAAAGAGGTTTTAACTTTGCTGAATTATTAAGTAATTATATTTTTAAAATTTTTTATAATAATACTAATAAAGGAGACTTTTTAATTAGGGGTGGCAATCCTCTTCCCCAAGCCCAGATTAAAGAAAAAGAAAAAAGAATAAAAAACATTTTAGGATCTTTTTCTGTTAAAAAACTGCTCCCCAATGTAACAATTTTTTTAGTAGATGATGTTGTCACGTCAGGAGCGACGGTAAAAGAAGCCACGCGGGTATTAAAAGATGCCGGGGCAAAAGAGGTGGGAATTATCTCTCTTGCAAGGGGGTAAAAATTGGTTATATTTGATATACTTTAAGAATATGAATAAAGTTTCAAAAATAGAAATCTCTTCAAAAACAATTATTTTTACTGTTTTTTTTATTTTATTTTTAAATTTTTTATGGATTGTTAGAGACCTTATTTTTTCTTTGTTTATTGCCTTTATTATTATGAGTGCGGTTAAGCCGGTTGTTGCTTTTTTTGAAAGAGGGAAAATTCCTAGGGTAATTTCGTCAATTATTATTTTTATATTGTTATTTGTTGGTTTGGGTTGGTTATTTTCATCCATCATTCCCCTTCTTATTATTGAAACCTCTCTCTTGTTTCGACAACTCCCGGCGATAATTTCCCAACTAGATCCAGCAATTGCAAACACTTTAAACCTTGGCGCCTTAAATCGTTATTTACCAGACATTACAAATCAAGCGGTTAAAATTATCACTTCAGTTTTTTCAAACGCTATTTTTTTTATGTCAACAATATTCTTTAGTTTCTATTTTACAGTTGAAGAAAACTTTATTAAGAAATTACTTATTAAATTTTTTGATGAGTCAAAAGCCGTTGAGGTAGCAATAATTTTTGAGAAAACAGAAAAAAGACTTAGTTCTTGGTTTTGGGGAGAGTTGGTTTTAATGATAGTTGTGGGATCAATGACATATGTTGGGTTAATGTTGCTAGGAATTAAAAATGCCCTTCCTTTAGCGGTTGTTGCCGGCATTTTGGAGATAGTTCCTAATCTTGGCCCAATACTTTCTCTTCTCCCAGCAATTCTAATTACAGCCACTCAATCATATTTTTTAATATTGCCAACTATTGCTCTTTACACAATTGTTCAACAGTTAGAAAATCATTTAATTGTGCCGCTTGTGATGAAAAAAGCAGTTGGCCTAAATCCAATTATCACTTTAATTGCTTTAATTATTGGAGGACGGATTGGTGGCACTTTGGGGATATTATTGGCTGTGCCAACGGCCTTATTTGTTGAAACGGTTATTATCGAAATACTGCAAAAGAACCAATCATGAGAATTGCGATTTTAGGAGGTGGGATTACTGGATTAACCACTGCATATTATTTAAATAAAAAAGGCTATAAGGTTAGTGTTTTTGAAAAAGAAAATAATTTAGGAGGTCTGGCTTCTGGTTTTAAGACTTCCACCTGGAATTGGTATTTGGAGCGCACTTATCATCACTTATTTTCTAACGATTCAGATATCTTAAATTTTGCCAAGGAGATAGGATTTAATGATATTTATTTTCAATCACCACTTACCGCTTCACTTTATAAAGAAATTAATAATTACCGCATAATTCCCGTAGATACACCGCAAGACTTTCTTAAAATACCCTACCTTAATCTGGTGGATAAGCTTCGGGCAGGATTGACAGTTGTATTTTTAAAACTTTCGCCATTTCTAAAAGTTTATGAAAAAAATTCCGCCGAGGTATTTTTAAAAAAAACAATGGGTGAGCGGGTATGGGATATCTTATGGAGAGAGCTCTTTCGGAAAAAGTTCGGTGAATATGCGGGAATTATTTTAACCTCATTTATTTGGGCAAGGATTAAAAAAAGAACTAAAAGTTTAGGTTATATTAAGGGTGGTTTTCAAGAGTTAATAAATTATTTACATAAACTATTAGTAGGCCAACAGGTTAATGTTTCTACGAATTTTGAAGTGAAAGAAATTAGTAAAAAAGGGGAGAAGTATTTAATAAATAATCAATTGTTTGATGCGGTAGTTTCAACCTTACCAACGCCAATCATGATTCGTCTAACTAAAAATGTTTTTCCAGAAGCCTATTTAAAAAGAATTTCAAAAATAAAGTACCTAAGCGCAGTAAATTTAATCCTAGAGACAGATAAACCATTAATAGATAAAACCTATTGGTTGAATGTCTGCGATAAAAATATTCCTATTATGTGTCTGGTACAGCACACAAATTTTATAAATAAAAAAAATTATGGAAACAAACACCTTCTTTATGTAGCGAATTATGTAGGGGATAATGACAAACTATTAAAAATGAGCAAAGAGGAAATTCTAAATTTTTATGCTCCTTATTTGAAAAAAATTTCCCCTAACTACCAGCCACTAACCACCAGCTACTATTTATTCAAAGCTCCCTTTGCCCAACCAATTTTTGATAAAGAGTTTATAAAAAATAAACCGGAATTTATTACTCCACAAAAAAATTTTTATATTGCTAATCTCGATATGACCTATCCATATGACCGAGGGACAAACTTTGCGGTTAAATTAGGAAAAAAAGTCGCGGAGTTGGTATAATATTCGTTATGAAATTTATTATTTTTCATGGATCTTTTGGGAATTCAAAAGAAAATTGGATTCCTTGGTTAAAGGAGGAATTAGAAAAATTTGGGAATATAGTTAGTGTTCCAGAATTTCCTATAGAAGATTGGGATCAATTAACGAAAAATAAGACAAAAATTATATTAAAAAAACAAAACCTAATCAATTGGTTAAATTTCTTTAAAAAGAGCGAATTAAAAAATATTAACAAAACAGAAAAACTATGTTTTATTGCTCATTCAATTGCATCGGTTTTTATTCTTCACTTAGTACTTAAATTTAATATCAAACTAGAGAAAGTAATTTTTATTTCTCCATTTCTAGAAAAATTAAATACTTTGTGGCAAATAGATAAAGTCAATGAAACATTTTATAAGACCAACTTTAATTTTGGAAAAATAAAAAAACTTATTCCTGTTTCGATAGTTATTTATTCTGATAACGATCCATATGTAGGGAGAAAACTAATGGAAAAATTTGCAGAAAAACTTAATAGCAAGAAAAAATTAATTATAAATGGGGGACATTTTAATAAGAAAGCCGGGTTCGAAAAATTCCCACAGCTTTTAAAATTATGCTTAAAATAATAAAGCAAAAAAGGTTAAATAAAAATCACACAAACGATTTTCTTAATTTACCTGTGACTACATGGGTAAAAATTATTTATAAAAATACAAAAAAATATGGTGCATATTATATGGCAGATCTTTATATGATAATTACGTGGTCTCAGGGAGATATTCTTACTCATTATAGCCCTATCAATAACCGTCTCATGTTTGAGGATTATACGGAT
>CAYZAZ010000036.1:0-2595 GCA_964476545.1 uncultured Gammaproteobacteria bacterium | reverse complement strand
AGTATCAGCTAAAAACTGCTCAGGAATATAAAAAACTTTATGGAAAAAAATGGTTCAAAGAAGAAATTAAAAAAAAGAAAAATTACTTTCTTGGAGCATTTGATAAAAAAACATTAATAGGAGTAATTTCCTTTATAGGACAACCGGGTGGGTTTGGGAGCGTGAGTTGGCTTTTTATTGATAAAAAATATCGTAGCCAAGGAGTTGGAATTAGTTTATTAAAAAAATTAGAGCAATGGCTGACAAAAAATAATTTTCATGGTTATTTTTTATATACAGAAAGTCAAAAAAATATTGACTTCTATACTAAAAGGGGATTCAGACATGTTGGAACAATGATTAATTCTTGGTTTGGTGTGAATGAGCATATTATGGAGAAAATTTTAAATTAGAGAAGTGTCGGAGCGGCGAGACTTGAACTCGCGACCTCAGCGTCCCAAACGCTGCATTCTAGCCATCTGAACTACGCTCCGTAAATCTGATGTAATTTTAGCAGAAAAAAATTATTTAAGTAAGGGTAATCCACCTAAGTCCTCTTTTCTTATTTCTTTATATTTTTTATTTTTTACTAATGTGGGCTTTCCTTCGTGTTCAATTACATAATAAGCAAAACCCTGCAATTTTTTTACTGGTTCATAATCGGCATGACCAGGGAGACCAGCGGGATCTGGGTCGTCAAAATAAACCGGACTATTGTCAGCGGTTACAAAATATGTCGTGCCAGTGTTAACTACCAAATGTCCATAACCAGGAGGCATATAAACTTCATCACCCGTTTTTACAGAGACAGCTTTAAATTCCTCAACAACATCAGGAATCATTTGGCCATTTTCATCAATAGCTAATTTTTGAAGTAGGGCAATACCAGTACCAAAAATAATCCAATACGTTTCGTCAAGTTTGCCAACATGATAATGACCGTAGGTTTTTATATACTCGCCACTAATTGTTCCTGGTTCCCAAACAGTTATATTTTTTTGGTCAACTCCACCACGAATCATATAATAATGAATTGTTGGTCCTGCGCCATTTGGGTCCATTAAAACTTCTTGCATTTTTTCATGAGAGCGAGCCGCGTAATGTTTATTAACATCTTTGAAATTAATATTCATATTATTTATTGTCCCAACCACGGTTGGGTAAATTTCTAATTTCTTCTGTTTCGTTTGGACGATTGAAGTCGTCTTCTAATCTTTCAGTGGTACCAATTTCTGGAGTTGAAACTTCAGCAACATCACAATCAGTAATACCAACTAAGCGGTGTCTTTGTCCGATGTTACAAGTGTAGCCTTGGCCGTATTCAAGAATTGTTTCAATAAGTTCGCCTTTTTCATTATCCCAGATAATTTTTGCCTTTCCACTAACTATAAACCATGATTCTTGTTTCATGTCGTGTCTTTGAAGTGAGAGTCTTTTGCCAGCACTTACATGAAGAATTTTGCCAACATAAGGAAGATTTTCAGGCGTCCAATGAATTTCCCAACCCCAAGGTTTCTCAACTTTTTTTTGAAACGGAACGTTGGTAAATTTTGATGGATTAAAATTCATATTTTTTTAAATAAAATGGATAAAATTGATAAGGAAAATTATAGTATAATGCAATTGTGAATACAAGAAATAAACTTTTTATTTATGCTAAGGCTCTTCGTGTGAATCAATGGATCAAAAACTTTATTGTTTTTACGGCAATTATTTTTTCAGGAAAATTATTCGATGGGCCACTTTTTTTAAAAACCCTTTACGTTTTTTTTATTTTTTGTCTTCTTTCTTCCACGTCTTATTTATTAAATGATATCATTGATTACCCTTATGATAAAAAACATCCGATTAAAAAAAATAGGCCAATTGCCGCGGGTTTAATTTCTATTCAACAAGCAAGTTTTTTAGTTTTTATATTAACTTTAATAACTTTAATTATTTCTTTATTTTTTTCTATTTCTTTATTTTTCTTAGCCTTAGCCTTTATACTTTTACATTTTTTTTACTCTTTATCGCTTAAAAAAATTCCAACTATTGATATTTTTTCAATTTCTTTTTCTTTTATGCTGAGGGCTTTTGCCGGTGAGATTGTGACTGGCTATCATATTCCTATCTGGCTTTTATTGACAATCTTTTTTATTTCACTTTTTATGGCGTCTGTTAAACGCCAGGCGGAATTAATTATTCATGGTCGTGAAACAAGAGAGTCTCTTGGGCAGTACAAAGAACATTATTTAGATTTTTTAACCTATACTTTTGCCACAGCGACGATTATTGCTTACGCAACTTATACTTATGTGGAAAAAATACCTCAAGTACAAACGATATTTTCAGAGTTTGTAAATAAAGCAGTGCCGACATTTGAAGCGAGAAAGTGGATGATGTTGACGATTCCTTTTGTTGTCTATGGAATTACGCGTTACGCCCAGTTATTGTATGAAAGAGTTGAGGGGGAGAGGCCGGAAAAAATAATCACTCAAGATGTTCCATTAGTAATAACAATTATATGTTGGGTAGTAATGATTATTAGCATGATTTACATTTTGTAAAATTTCGGATACACTGTCAAACCCAAATGAAAATGTCACCCCCCGTAATTAATAACAATTATTAACT
>CAYZAZ010000035.1:10936-11258 GCA_964476545.1 uncultured Gammaproteobacteria bacterium | reverse complement strand
ATTATTTTACGTAATGTAACTATCATTGGTGTTTTTTTAAAATTATGAAAAGAAACTATAATTTTATCTTTAAAATTTAAAAAATTAAAATCTTTAATTAATGACAAATCAATGTCAAAATAATCAAAACCTAAATTAAAAGCCTTTAAAATAAATTCCTTTTTTCGACAAGTAAGGATTGCTTCTTTTTTTACCTTCCCAGCCGACTGATTAATCCTATCTTGAATTAATTGTAAATCAGAAATTTTTAAATCCTTTATCAAATCAACTCTTAACTCTACCATATCCGATATGTTTTTAATTTTATCCAAATTATTTAAAA
>CAYZAZ010000035.1:5842-10926 GCA_964476545.1 uncultured Gammaproteobacteria bacterium | reverse complement strand
TCTTGCCAATTACCGGTGTACAAATTTTAACTTTCATTCAAAACCTTTCTCATAACTTTTTCTGGTGCCTTATGGCCGGTATATATTTCAAATTGAGCTGTCCCTTGATGTAAAAGCATTTCAACTCCATGAACAATCCTCGCGCCTCTTTTTTTTGCTTCTTTTAACAATTTAGTTTCAAATGGCACATAAACAATATCAAAAACAATATGTTTTTTTGAAATATTTTTTGTTTCTATCGGTGTTTGTTTTTCAAGTGGCTTCATTCCTACTGAGGTTGTGTTAATGATAATGTCAAAATCTTTAATCACTTCTTGATTTTCCAAATCCCCTGATGAACATTTAAATTCTTGAGCTAACACAATTGCTTTTTCCTTGGTTCGATTAAAAATAGTGACCTTTGCTCCACGCGTTATCAATCCGTAAACAATAGCGCGTGCCGCTCCACCTGCTCCAAGTACTAATACTTTTTTATCCAACAAGGTCACCATTTTTTCAAGGGGAATAATTACTCCTAACCAGTCAGTATTAAAGCCTTTTAAAATATCGCCATACTTCACGACTGTATTGACTGATCCAATTTTTTTCGCAATGGGATCTATTTGATCTAAGTGTTTCATCACTTCGACTTTGTGAGGTATGGTACAAGTTAACCCATGAAAATTATCCATTGTTCGCATTGCCCAGACCACCTTTTCTACATCTTCTACTTTAACTCTACTTCCTAAATATACAAATTGATCATCTATCTTCAAATTTTCATACGCCACGTTATGCATTGCCGGCGACAAAGAATGCTCAACTGGATTACCAATTATCATACAAATTTTAGTTTTGGCGGATAATCTCATATATTACTTTTTTCACTGATTTTCCATCAGTCTTAACTATTAATTGGGCATATTCTTCATATAATTCTTGTCTAAAATCGAATAACTTTTTAGCTACTTTTTTATCTTTAAAAAGAGGTCGTGTGTTATCATTTTTTAATCTTTTTTCTATTTCTGAAAAACTCGTTTTTAAAAAAATAACTTTCCCATTTTCTTTTAAATAATCAATATTAATTTTATTAATTACAACACCACCCCCAGTTGAAATAACACAATCATCAATTTTTCCTAAATTTTTTGCAGTTTTAATTTCCCATTCACGAAATCTATTTTCCCCTTCATCTTTAAAAATTTGAGCAATACTTTTTTTTGATTTTTTTACAATTAAATCATCCATCTCAATTACCTTTAGGCCTAATTTTTTCCCAAGCTCATGAGCCACGATTGTTTTTCCAGTTCCCATAAATCCAATCAAAATTATTTTCATATTGTTTTTATTCCTAAATAATTTAACTTTTGAAAGTAGTCAGGAAATGATTTATTCACAACTTCTGGGTTTTTAATTTTAATTCCTGATATTTTGGCACCCGCCACAGCAAAGGCCATCGCCATCCGATGATCACCATATGTCTCGATCGTTGCGGCTTTTAGTTGGCCACCAAAAATTGTAATAGAACTGTTGGTTATTTCACTTTTTATCCCCATTCTATTTAATTCATTTTTTAAAGCTACTAACCGATCTGTTTCTTTTACTTTTAAAGTCGAAAGTCCAGTAATTTTTGTTTTTCCTTGCCTAAATGCAGCCAACACCGCTAAAGTTTGGGCTGAATCTGGCATTAAACTCATATCCACCGTTGTATTTTTATTCAGTTGACTAATTTTTTTAGCTAATTGTCGAAATTTGGCATCCCCTTGAACAGATTGCACACTGACATTTTTAATGTTAATCTGACTTTTAGTAATAGCTGCAAGCGCCCAAAAATATGAAGCACCTGATGCATCACCTTCAACTTCATAATGTGTTGCTATAATTTTTTGATTTTTAATCAATATCGTTTTATAATTATTATTTATTACCTTAACGCCAAATTTATTTAATAAATCAATAGTCATATCAACATATGACCGAGAGACCAACTCTCCTGTTATATTAATTTCTAAACCTTTTTTTAATACTGAAGCAATCATCATTAAAGAACTAATAAATTGACTACTAATATTTCCCCTGATTAAAACTTTACCGGTTTTTATTTTTTTTAACGCCTCTTTTAGTTCATTAATCGGCCTTTCCATAAGTCTTTTTGAACCTATTAGTTTAATTTGACCCGGAATTAGTGCAACTAACGATGTTAAAAATCTCATTGCCGTCCCTGCTTCACCGACGTTAATTTGACAGTTTGTTGACTTAAAATTTCCTCCATTGCCAATAATTTTTATCTCATGAGCATTTTTAATAATTGTTACTCCTAATTTTTTTAATGCTTGAACCAATACCTCACTATCTGCACTTTTAGAAACATTTTTTAAAATACTGACTCCATTGGCTATTGATGCTATTATTAAAGCACGATTGGTCAAACTTTTTGAACCCGGCATATTAATTTCCGCCTTGATTGATTTTTCTAATGGAATTATTTCTAATATTTTCATATTTGAATATATTTAATTGCCTTAACTACCAAATCTTCTTGAACGTTTACATTAATAATTACTTCCCCAATTTTTTTGGGTAGACTCCAATTAATCTTTCCTGAAGAATTTTTTTTATCATTAGAAATCATTTTTATGATATCGCCTAACTTAATCCCCTTTATTTTTGTCGGTAAACTTGCATTTTGGATTGACTTCTCTATTATTTTTAATTCCTTTCCAGACAACAAACCCATGAGATTTGCTAATTTACTTTCAGCAATCATCCCAATTGCCACTGCCTCCCCATGCAATAAAGGTTTGTCCGTTTTCCAACTCAACGTTTCGATTGCATGTCCTATCGTATGTCCGAAATTAAGCATTTTTCGTAAATTATTTTCCTTTGGATCTTTTTTTACAATATTTGATTTAATCTTTATTGATAACTTTATTATCTTAATTAATTCATTAGAATTAAACTCCTCCGATTTTTTTGAAATAACTAAATCAAAATATTCCCGTCCGTCAATAACTCCATGTTTAATAATTTCTCCGAAGCCTGAAACTAACTCCCGCTTTGGTAAAGTCTTTAAGGTAGCAACGTCAATCACCACGCCGATTGGATTTTTAAAAACACCAATTCCATTTTTTATTTCTGAAAAATCAATTCCTGTCTTTCCCCCAACACTAGCGTCAACTTGGGCAAGTAAAGTCGTCGGAATATTTAAAAAATTTATTCCTCGCATAAAAGTTGCGGCCGCAAATCCACCAATGTCACAAATAACTCCTCCACCAAGATTAATTAGTAATGATTGGCGATCAAAACCGGCCTCAAACATTTTTTGCCAAATCAATTGCACAGTTTTTATATTTTTTTCTTTCTCTCCCGGCTTAATAATAATTTCAAGTTCTCTTTTTTTAATTGATTTTTTTACAAACAATAAAAAATGTTTTGCAATATTCGTATCAGTTACAATCATTACCTTTGAAAACCTAGAAAAGTCAAATAGTTGGTCAATTTTTAACAATAAATTTTCTCCAATAAAAATTGGGTAATCGTTTTGTTTATTATTTATCTGTTTGATGATAATTTTTTTCATTGTTATTTTTCTCATATAGATTGATGTAAATCTAAATAATAATTATTAACTGTCGACAAATTGAGGATTCGTCTTTGATTAAAAAGACCTGTTAGAAGTTTTACCTCTTTTTCATGGGGTATTGCACTAACATTACCTAATTTTGTACACTGTAAAGCCGCCACTCCATTGGCAAAACTTGCACATTTACTTAAACTTAATCCCTGAATTAGTCCATAAACAAATGCTCCCCGGTAAATATCACCCGCTCCCGTCGTATCCACAACCTTTATCTGAAATGCTGGAATTAATTCTAATTTTTTTCCATCATAAATAAGACTTCCTAATTCTCCCGCTGTGATTATGATTGGTTTCTGACATATCTCATAAATATGTTTTAAACAAATCTCTAATTTTTTTCCTTTACCAATTTTTACTAAGGACTCAATCGGTATAATTGGATAATCTGCATACCTCATCATATCCAAAGTGAAATCAGATACTTCAGTAGATGGATCTATCACAATTTTTGCAGACGGCTTTTTTTTACTAACGATTTCATAAAATGCTTTTCTTTCATGTCGATCCATAATAATCAAGTCAAATTGTTGAATAAATTCAGTCGAAATATTTATTATTGGAGCATGTTTTACAGCTCCCCGTAATTTTTCCCGATGACCATTTTGAACATTAATCAAAATAATGTTTATCTTTGTCTTTTCTTCCAAATTTGTAATAACCTTGATGTTTTCCTCCTCTATTTTTTGTCGGATAATTTCTGCCTCATTATCTCTTCCTAAACTTGTCAAAAGAGTACAATCAATATTAAGTCTTGATAATAAAATTAAGGCTGATAAGACTGGCCCACCCAGATGCTGACTTTCTGAGACAATAAATGACGGCAGATCGTTTTTATGACCTTGGATAATGCGTACATTATCGATTACTGATTCTCCTATGCCTAATATTTTCATAATAAAATAATTAATAATAGTAATAAGCTCATTTGTTTTACCAAAAAAAATTATTTTTCATATATATTTCTTAAATAGTTCTTAGTAATTGCTCTAACTGTAAAATTGTCAGCTGTTGCTTTGCGTCAGTTCTTGCAACTGTTGGCGTTGGATGAGCTTCAATCAATAGTCCGTCAAATAAACCAGTCTCACTAGCCTCTGTTGCAATTTTAATTACTTTATCAACAGTTCCACCAACATGGGAAGGATCAATTATCATTGGTAAACCAGTTTGTTCTTTGACTCTTCTTACCATCTCCCAATCAGGTATATTTCTTAAACCTTGGAGATTTTTCATTCCATCAGGATGAAAACCCCGATGACATAAAAGTATTCGCTCAAGTGGAAAACCAACACTTTCTAAATGCCTAACTATACCTAACCAATGTTTCTCATCTGCCCAAGGTTGATTCTTTACCAATAATTGAGTTTTATTAGGTGCATGCCTTAACATTGCTTTAGCAATTCCTTTTTGTACAAGATGATTTTGATTTCTCGATCCAAGCCAAAGAATCATTTTTATGTTTCGGTCT
>CAYZAZ010000035.1:0-5832 GCA_964476545.1 uncultured Gammaproteobacteria bacterium | reverse complement strand
TTTCGGGAACCTCTTCAAGACTTCTATAAATTATTGTTCGGGTCTCCTCCGTTTTCCTCAATTCCTTTTATAACACTCATTACATGACCTGGCATAAGTACTTCTGTCGCTACAGTCATGCCCATTTTTGTAATATCTGCGGCCCAAGGAGCTGCTCTTCTTCCAACACCTTCCCATCCTGGACTTGTTCTTGGTTTCCACCAACACCCACGAACAATTTCAACACCAATATTTCTTAAAGCTTGTGCTGTTTCAACCATTTGGTCCCTTGATTCTGCTGCACATGGACCTGCTATTCTAATTTCTCCTATCATATTTATAAAATTTTAACTATTAATCCTCCTTTTATACCCGCCATAACTTGCCTTAAAACTAAAATCTTCGCTATTCGCTCGCCGTTTTGAGGAGCGTTATTTGGCGGGTTTACTCTAAGTAATTCTCACTTCGTTTGAAAACTTAGAGTATAAAAAACCCCGCTTACGCGGGGTGTATTTTTTAATGTTTTAATGCATTAAAATACCTCCCGCTATAGCGGATAAAAGTAAAAGTAAAAATTGTTTGTGATTAAATTATTCATATATTTGATCAAATCGGGAAACAGACTCTACAAAAAATCCCGCCTCTCGGCGGGTCGTGTTTTTAATTTTTTTCCCAATTAACAACATCCCCCACCGTCTTTGGGGTCATAGAAAAAAAAGTTGTTAGTTGAAATTTTCATAATAAAAATTATTATACACTCCATTTTTTCCAATGCAAGGGGTATTTTAAAGAGAAGTCATTACTCCTTGTTTTATATATTGTTTAATCAATGACTGATAAGGCACGTTTATTTCATTAGCTTTTTCTTTGACACGATCAATAAGCCATTCTGGTATTCGAATTGAAATAGAACGACTGGTTGGTTTAAGATTGGGAAAACTAACCTCTTCTGCCTTATTCCAATCAAAATACTTTGAACTATCTGCTATTGCCCAAAAATCCCTTTCCTCATTTTCATTTTTAAATTCTGGTATGACTTTAAATTTTTTTTTCATAAAATTTCTCCTCCTTATGACTCATATTTCGCCACCCTTCGGCAACCGCTTCAGTTAGTAACGGGTGGCCAGGACAATCCGCCCATCAACCGCTACTAAGCTTTTATCAGAAATGATTAGTGGATTAATATCGATTTCTTTAATCTCGGAAAAATTATCCATCAACTCCCCAACCTTCATTAAAACTTCATATAAATTTTCCGGATTTATCACTGGCATACCCCGAAATCCAGCTAATAATTTATTTATCTTTGTTTCCCCAATCATTTTCAAAAATTCCTCATAACTAAAAGGGTAAATACGATAAGCAATATCCTTAATTAGCTCGGTATAAATTCCACCCAAACCAATTACCAGAACAGTTCCGAAATTTGCATCCCGCTTCGCCCCAATTAAAATCTCATAACCTTTAACCATTTTTTGTAAAACAACTGGGTATTTTTTAAGCTTTCCGTAAGCAATTTTTAACTCCTCTTTTGACTTAATATCCGTTATCACTCCCCCCACTTCGGTCTTATGAGAAATTTTATCTGAATTAATTTTCATCACCGCCGGAAATTCTATTTTTTCTCCGTACTCCTTAACTTCCGCAACTGAAATACCGGATAATTGTAATACTTCAAGTGAATCAGTAAGATTTAATAAGCATGGATTCCCGCCTTCCCTTCGATTGGTCTCAGGGTAAACGCGGGAATGACGAACAAGTAATTCCTGTATTTTTTTAAGATTTGAGATTTGAGTTGTAAATTTGACATTTGAAATTTGAGATTTGAGATTATCTAACACAGAAATTATTTTATTTCCATTTACATATTTCTCACGTTCAACAATCTTCGCTATCGCTCTTGGTAGATAGTCAAAGTTCGAAAAACCAACTACCTTATTCTCCTCAAATAATTGTCCCACACCAACCATTGATTTTTTTCCCATAAAAATTGGGTAAAATGGTTTGTTAAATTTTTGTTGCATTTCAATAATAACCTTTGCCGTCGCTTCAATTTGCGTATTGGCTTGAGGTGTAAGTAAAACAATAACACAATCAATATTTTTTTCCTGCATTGTCACAGATATCACCTGCCGATAATCAAAGGCACTGGCATCTCCTAAGATATCAATTGGATTACGAACGGTAATTTTATGTGATTTTTCTGATGATTTTTCAATCTCATCTCTTGTTTTTTTGGAAACAGTTATTAACTGTAATTTATTCTTGATTAAATCGTCAGTTAGTAAAACTCCCGCTCCCCCAGCATTTGACAAAACTAAAATATCTTTATCCAAAGGAGCTTTTTCAAAACTAAAAATTTTAAGAAGTGTAATAAATTCATAATAATTATCAGCTCGAATAACGCCATATTGTTTAAATATCGCTTCGTATACCTGGTCATTACCAATCATTCCTCCAGTATGAGAAGTTGCCGCCTGCGAGCCTTCTTTAGTTCGACCAGATTTCAAAATAATTACCGGTTTAATTTTGGCAATATTTATTATTATTTGTTTAAATTTCTCGCCATTTTTTACATCCTCAAGATACAAAGCAATCACTTTCGTTTTTTCATCTTGGGCGACAAATTCAAGCATGTCACATTCGTCAAGTACGGTTTTATTTCCCAAACTAATAAAATATGAAAAACCTAAATTTCTATGAGCACAAAAATAATCAACCAGTGCCGACCCTAAAGCGCCAGATTGAGAAATAAATGCAATATTACCTGCTGGCGATGAACCTTTTAAAAAGGTAGCATTAATACCAAGATAAGTATTAATAAACCCAAGACAATTAGGACCAAGAAGATTTAAATTAAATTCTTTCGCTTTTTCCAATAATTGTTTTTCTAGTAATTCTCCACCTTCACCCTTCTCTTTAAAGCCGGCGGCAAATAAAACTATATTTTTAACCCCTGCCGTCTTAACTTCGTCCAAATAACTAACCGCAATTGCTCCAGGGATTGCCAAAATAACTAAATCTACTTTTTCAATCTCACTCAAAGACTGATAAACTTTTTTTTCGAGTATCTTCCCTTTATATGTATTATTAATAAAAAATAACTTACCTTTATATCCTTGATCGATAATATTTTTTGCCACAAGATAACCTACCTTATGTTTTTCATGAGATACGCCAACAATAGCAATCGATAGTGGATTAAAAAAACTTTGAAGAACCATACTATTTTTTATTCAGAATTTTCCTGTTTTGAATTCTTTATTCCCTCAACAATATCAATTGCATGTGAAGTACCAATGCGTGAGACACCGGCCTGAATAAAGCCCATTGCTTGGTCAAGATTAACTACTCCCCCGGCTACCTTGACTTTTATTTTTTCCCCAACAACGCTTTTAATTAATTCCACATCTTTTAAACTTGCCCCCCGCGGTCCCATTCCTGAACAGGTTTTTACAAAATCCGCTCCTGACAAAAGGACAAGTTCTGAAGCCTTTTTTATTTCTTCATCTGTTAAGCACCCAGTTTCAATAATAAACTTCACAATTGAATTTTTTCCTAATTCTTTCACGTTGAAAACAATCATCTTCATTTCATTTAATCCTTCATCGTATTTCTTATCTTTAAAAAGACCGACATTCATTGAAACGTCAAGTTCATCAGCCCCGCTTTTTACTGCCCAAATAGCTGAAGCCATTTTTATTTCTCGACTCTCTTGTCCCAATGGGAATGAAACAACTGTCCCAACGGCCCCCTGCCCTCCAAGTAGACCTTTTGCTAAAGAAATATAATAGGGATTAACAAAAGCCGTATGAAAACCATACTCAATAACTTTTTGACACAAAATTTTAATATCGGCCTCAGTTGCCCCTTGATTATGATTAGCAAAATCTAAATATTTTGCTAAGATTTTTTTATCCATAATTTTTTATTTTACTACTCAACTTATAATGGCAGAAATCAAAATAAATTGCAAATTAACAAACTATCTTTTTACAAATAGCTTAAACACCCTAATGCCAACAACAATGAAAAAAGAAATAAAAATAAACTGCAAATAAATAAAGGGAGAAATGACTGCAATATTGAATAATTTAGCAATCTTTTCATTACTTACAATAATAAATTGCAGAATAAAAGGAAATAAGAAAATTGAAATAAATTTCAAAGAAATTAAGTTTTTAATCTGTTTATGCCAAGATTGATGACTCAACCAAAGATCAACATAAATAAATGATTGAATCAGTGTTAAGACCGTAAAAGCGGCTGTTCTCCCAACATCTTCATAATAAAAAATTGCATAAAAATAATATGAAATTAAAACTAAAAAGGCACTAAACAACCCAATTAATAAAATATATTTTTTCGCAAAAGGATTGATTAGTGATAATTCTTTTTCTGGTACCTGCTTCATAATATGAGTCGCCCGTGGAGAAAAAGCCAAAGATAAAGCTGGTAATCCATCGGTCACTAAATTGATATATAAAAATTGCAAGGGATAAAAAATGTGAGGAAATCCCAACACTAATCCTAAAATAAGCGCCATTGCCTCGGTAATATTGCATGAAAGTAAATAAGTAATGGCATTTTTTAGATTTTTTATTATATTTCTCCCTTCTTCTACTGCATTGACAATAGAAGAAAAATTATCGTCCGTAATTATCATATCGGCAGTTTCTCGAGCAACATCTGTTCCAACTAACCCCATCGCCACTCCAATATCCGCTTGTTTAAGAGCAATCGCATCATTGACACCATCTCCTGTAACCGCAACAATTTCCCCCATTTTCTGAAAAAGTTTTACAATTCGGTGTTTGTGAAAAGGAGATGTTCGAGCAAATATCTTCACTAAAGGTAATTTTTGTAGTAATTCCTCATCAGTATATTTTTCAACTTGATACCCTGTTAAAATTTCTTCTCCTTCGGTAATGATTCCTAAAGTTACTCCAATAGCTTCGGCTGTTTTTTCATTATCTCCTGTAATCATCACAACTTTAATTCCCGCTGTCTTCGCCTTAGCCACGGCCTCAGCCGCCTCAGGACGAGGCGCATCATGAATCGCGACCATGCCCAAAAAAGTTAAATCAGTTCCAATCGGTTGAAATTGGTTAGAATCAGTTTTTGTTTTCAACTGATTTAAACTGCTTTCAACTAATTTCAACTGTTTATAACTAAACGCCAATACCCTCAATCCTTTCCTCCCCCATTCTTCTACTTGCTTTTCAATTTTTTCCTTTTGTTTAAAGTCTAAAATATTTTCTTTACCATTAATTAATATTTTATCGCTAATTTCCAAAATCGACTCTGGCGCCCCCTTAGAAAATAAATATTTTTGTTCTTGCTGATTTAAACTAGTTTCAACTGATTTTAACTGATTTCTGACTAGCACACTCATCCTCTTTGTCACCGCATCAAATGACTGTTCATCAATGATTTCCCATTCTTTACGCATCATTTCGATATTTTGTCCTGAACTTTGAGCTAAATAAAGTAACGCCCCCTCTGTCGGATCTCCCAAGACATCCCAACTCCCGTGATCATGAATTTGAACTAATGAGGCGGTAGAATTAACAACTCCATTTAAAAGTAATAATCCTAAAGAATCATTTTGGAAATTGGATTTTTGATTTTGGACATTGGATATTGGAAATTGAACATTGGGAATTGGAGATTGGAGATTGGAGATTGAAGATTGGATATTGTTAACATAGATTTCCTTTACCTTCATTTTATTTGTCGTCAATGTTCCTGTTTTATCTGTCGCAATTAATGTAATCCCTCCTAATCCTTCGATAGCAGAAAGCTTACGAACAATAGCTTTTTTTTTCGCCATTTCCTTAACACCAATAGCTA
>CAYZAZ010000034.1:4442-11555 GCA_964476545.1 uncultured Gammaproteobacteria bacterium | reverse complement strand
CACGTCCTTACACGGCAATCTCGCCTTCCCTTTTTTAAATAATCGAATCACTCCATCTGGATAAACCCCTCCGTAACGCAGAAATTTTCCTAAAAAATAATTTTTCCTGGATAAAAAAAAAGCTACATAATCACGTAACACATAACTCGTAGCACGTAACATTTTGTCATCTTGAATTTTACCCTGTAGATTTGAATTTTTCCCTCCAATTCGAAGAATTTTAGACTTTGAATTTAACTCTGAATTCTGAATTCTGAATTCTGAACTAAGGCTTTGATGTCTTAAAAAAAACTCTCTATCTTTTAACTGTAATTGATATCTCTCTATTTCTTTTTGACTCATCTTTATCACTTTTTTTATTTCTTCAGCTAGCTCTGGCGAAACTCGCTCATCCGCATCCAATTGCAAAATCCAATCTCCAGTACAGGCATCAATCGCCTTTTGTTTATTAATATGAAAAATTGCCGGATTATCTGTCTCAATTATTTTAGCTCCAAATTTCTTAGCAATTTCAACAGTGCGATCAATCGATCCACCATCAACAATAATTATTTCATCAACCAGAGCCTCAATAGACTCTAAACAACCTGCGAGGTTGTCTTCTTCATTATAAGTGGCTAAGGCTAGAGACAGCATAAATAAAATGTTAAATGTTAAATCTCAAAACTCAAAACCACCCGCCTGCAAACGCTATGTGTTAAGCATTGCGGGCAGGCAACTCAAATCTCATTATCTACATTTTCAGTTTTAAGATGTGGATTTAACATTTGAGTTTTGAGATTTGAGATAGTCTTAGTATAATTAACTTTAACTTTAAAATCAAATATGGCTAATTCAGACAAAAAAGATAATAAAATACTTAAGGTCGGCTTTGACCTTGATGGCGTTTTACTCTACAACCCAGCGCGCATCATTCGACCAGTAATATATATTTTTAAGAGAATATTTTTAAAAAACAGACTTAAAAAGTTTTATTATCCTAAAACTAATTTAGAAAAATTTTTTTGGACTTTATTTCACAAATCTAGTATTTTCATTGCTCCTGGTTTTAAAGAAATAATTAAACTCATTAAACAAAAAAAAATTAAAGCCTATATTATAACCGGCAGATTTAACTTTTTAAAAAAAGACTTAGATCAGTGGGTTAATAAAATGCGAATTAATCATCTATTCTCGGGTATTTATCATAACAAAAAAAATGAACAGCCTCATTTATTTAAGGAACAAATGTTAAAAAAATTAAATTTAGATTTTTTTGTCGAAGATAATTGGGACATCGTTTCCCATTTAAATCTCAAACATAAAACAAAAATTTTTTGGATTTATAATATCTTTGACCGCGGTATCAAATACCAATACAAATTCCCCGGATTAAAAAAAGTAATTGAGTATTTAAAATCGTCAATAATAAAATAAAAAGTTTAACTTGTGTATTTTTGCATCGCCCATTGGCGTTTGTATAAACGCGTTATTAACAAATAGTGTGTCATTCCGGCTTGACCTCCGATTCGGAGGTCTTGACCGGAATCGTAGTTTTTATTAAACAACGATTCTGGATGTTCCTTCGATAAGCTCAGGACCACCAGAATGACGTAAGAAAAAATTAAATCAATTTATGAAAGTATTATTTTTTTCCTCATACTTCTACCCCCATATCTCCGGCCTCACAATTTATCCCTATCGAATTTTTAAACACTTATCCAAAAATCACAAAATCACCGTTTTAACTTTTAACAATTCATTGAAAATTGCCCATCCTGAGCTTGCCGAATGGAAAAATTTAAAATTAAAAATTATTTCCCTCCCCTTTCTCTTCAAAATTTCCAAAGGCTTCTATGCTCCTCTTGCCAAATTTTATTTTTTTAAATATTGTCTAAAAAATGATGTTATTATTCTTAATTTACCAAACGGTGAGGGTCTATTTTTAGCTTTATTCGCAAAATTATTCCACAAAAAATTAATTTCTATTTTTCATTGTCAAGTTACCCTTTCTCATTCTCTGATTAATCAATTAATTAATTCATTTTTAAAAATAATAATTAATATACAACTTCATTTAAGCGACCACATTATTACCAACACCCAAGATTATTTTGAAAATTTACATCTCTCACCCACTTTTGGAAAAAAAATTTCATATGTTTTCCCCCCGATTCAATTAGAAAAAGTAAATAGCGACGAATTAAAACAATTTCTCAAAGTCAAGGGAGGTAAAATTTGGATTGGCTACCTTGGTAGAATATCCTCAGAAAAAGGCATTGAATATTTAATTGAAGCCATGCGCACTATTGTTGCGGAAATCCACCTTCCAATTGAACTAATTTTTGCTGGCCAATCACTGGCTATTCATGAAGAAAAATACTTTCAATTAATCAAACAACAACTAATCAAAAGTAAAATTATCTACCGTTTTTTTAATAAACTAAAAGACAATCAAATATCGGCCTTTTATAAATCGTTAGATATTTTTGTACTCCCATCGATTAATACCACTGAGTCATTTGGCATGGCCCAAGTTGAAGCAATAATTTCCGGTACACCGGTTATTGCAACTGATCTTCCAGGAATACGTATTCCCTTAAACCTTAGTAAAATGGGTATAATTGTTAAACCAAAAAACAGTTCCCAAATAAAATCAGCTATTTTAAAAATATTAAAAAATAAACAAAAATATTCAAACAAGCAATTAATTAATAATGCTAAACAAATATTTGATGTCCAAAAAACCTTTAACTTTTACGATGCCACCCTTATCTCAACCGGAGCGGTTGCCACTAGCTTGGCACAACAATCTAACGACCTATGAAAAAACAAAAAAGTAATAAGCTAAATTATTTTATTCATACTTATTTAGCTAATCGGCCGGCTTTCTTTTCTTTTATTCGCCCTCAAGAAGCACTTCTTTTTGACAAGAATAAAAAAATTATTAAGTCGCCAATCTTAGATTTTGGTTGTGGGGATGGTTTTTTTGCCCAATTAGTTTTTGAAAAAAAATTAGACATTGGTCTTGATTTAAAAATTAATCCTCGCGTTTGGGAAGCTAAAAAAAATAAAATTTATAAAAAAATTACCTTATATGACGGAAAAAAAATCCCCTACCCCAGTAATCACTTTCAAACAGTGATTTCTAACTGCGTCCTAGAGCACATTCCCAATATTGAAATGTCACTCCAAGAAATTTATCGAATCTTAAAACCAGGCGGATATTTTATCACTTCGGTAATGACCAATGAATGGGAAAATTATTTTTTTGGCAGTCGGATTTTTGGCTCTCACTACATAAAGTTTATGAAAAAAAAGCAAGAACACTATAATCTTTTTTCTATAGAAAAATGGAAAAAAACATTTTTAAAAACTAATTTTAAAATTGCCAAAATTACAGGTTACTTATCCCCTAACACGTCTATGTTTATTGATATTTTTCATTACCTGTCAATTTTCTCATTACTATCTTATAAATTATTTAAAAAATGGGTTTTGTTTCCCAAGTTAATCGCTACAACTTCGATGAATCAATTCATCGAAGCAAAGATAACTAAACCAATTTCATTGAAAAAAGCCGCCGGTCTATTTTTTATTTTAAAAAAATAAAATTATTTTTCTGCAGAAATAATTAATCGCACACTAAAATATTTAAGAATTGGTAAATTCCCCAAAAATATATTTAAATCTAATAATTTTTTTGACCAGGTAATTAAAGAGCTGGGAAACAATCCCAATCCCTCAATCTTTATATTTTTAAAATTTGCCTTTCTTAATTTATTTTGTAAACTAAAATAATTACATTGAAAAATACCTTTTTCTACCTGCCAGTTTGCAAATATACTAATGTAAATAAGCCAATAAATGTTAAATGAATTTGGTTCTGAAAAAACTAAACTCCCTCCCTTTTCTAATTTCTGATGAAAAATCTCTAAATACTTATCTAATTCAATATGGTGAAGAATATCGCAACCAACAATACATTTTATTTTTTTAATTGACTCTATTGTATGAAAAGTTTCTAACTGTTTATCTCGTTTAAATTTATAAGCAATTTTTTTTAATTTCAGCAAAGACTCCTGACTAATATCAACTGCTTTAACATAAAAATTATTTTTTAAAAGCGGGATAGTTAATCTCCCTGTTCCTGATCCAAATTCCACTACTTTTTTAAGTTTTAGATCATTAATCTTACTGAGGATATTATTAATTTCTTTTTCAACGTGTAAGGGTGGATTTTCAATTAATTTTAAATCATATTGATTTTTCTCATCGCTAAAAAAAACTGCTTGATTTTTTTCTTGATCTAATTTCATTTTTTATTTTTAAAAATCATCACTTTTGGATGATCATAAACTGTAAACAACTCTTCAGCTATTTGATCGTTTATTGAAAATTGAAAATTGAAAATTGAAAATTTAGGAAATGATGTAAATTCCTTCACTAGTTGATAGTTTGTTTTTCCTGATAATAAATCACTATAAAATTTTCCCATTTGGGGATATCTTTCAGGCATCAAAGGAACACTACCCCAAGCGCGATTTGATGACAAAATATAATAATCAGCCCTTAAAAAAGCTTCATTTAATTTTTGCCATTTTTCAGGCGAATCCGGATCAAACACGGGAATTTGCTCTACCCTAAACTGCTTTTCAAAAGTTAATTCACTACTTACTCCTAAAGGCAAAGGATCATCCCAATACTCCCCTAAAATAATCGATTGATTTGGTAAATTTTTATAAATCCACTCCGACGCTTCTACCCGAGTATGTTTGTGAAAATAAATTGAGGAAAAAGCAACTGGCCAAAGCAATAAAACAATAATTAAAATCACTTTTAATAATATGTCATTGCGAACGAAGTGAAGCAATCTCATGTTAGATTGCTTCGTCTTCTTCAACTTGTTCAGGATCCTCGCAATGACATTAACCCCAATTCCCGCCAATATTGCAAAAAATGGATACAAATAAATTGTATACCGCATTGATTTTACAAATTGAAAGGATTGATAAGTGAACAAACCCAGAATCCATAAAATAGTAATAAGTAATAAGTAATAAGTAATTAGTAATTTTTTGATATTTGATATTTGCTTGCCCTGAGCTTGTCGAATGGGAAAATTAAAAATTATTCTTATAACTCCGATTATCATTAATATAAAGTATGGTATTCCTACTCCAAACACTGCAGTGTTAATTAAAATAAACCATGGCTTTTTACTAAACCACTGAATAGTCGGCGGATAAATAACCTGCCCACTCGCCAAGACAGTCAATTCCTTAATATTTTTGAAGAAATTTTCACTTGGAAGTGGATTAAAAAAATTTGGATTTTGAAACAAATAAGGATCGGCCAGACGAAGAATAAAATAAGCTGTAAGAAAAAAAATACTAAATGTCATTACGAGCGAAGCGAAGTAATCCCCTATTCTTTTTAGATTGCTTCGTCCCCGCCAGCTGGCGGATCCTCGCAATGACACAGATCCTAGGAAAATTATTAATAAATTCAGTGGAAGAATATAAATTGCACTGACTTTACAGGCAAGAGCCAAACCAAAAAAAAGAGCGCTCAAAATCAAGGGAAATATTGTTTCTATTGTCATTCCGGCTATGTCCTGAGCTTGTCGAAGGACTTGTCCGGAATCGTTGTTAACTATGATTCTGGACGCGGCCTTCGGCCTTGCCAGAATGACACTATGATACTTTAATGCAAAATAAAAGGAACCGACCATAAAAAAAACTAAAAAAGTATCCACGGCAAAAAAGTGAGATAACTGAATTGGATAAACCGCAATCGCATAAAAGAAGGCAGACCATAATGGAATAGTTGAAATCAATTGAAATCGGTTGAAATCGGTTTTGTGAAGTTTGTCAACAAACAACTGTGCGATTTTGTAAACAAAAAAAAGAGTCAATAAATCAAAAAATGCTGATAAAAATCTTCCTTGAATTGTCAATAAATTATAATCATCATTGTTAAAAATCACAGCTAAAGTCTTATTTAAAGTTAATGGAAAAGTTCCATAAACAAAAAATTTATAACCCACATTAGCCGGATTTAATGTCGATATATTTTGATTAAAATAGTCAAAAATATTGGCTGGTAATTTTTGAGCTGTATTAACCATTGTCAAAAAACGCTCATCTGGATGAAGGTGCTGATTGCTATCCCAATTTAAGTTATTAAAACGGAAAAAAATTGCAAAAAATAAAATTAAAAGTATAAATAATTTGAAGAATTTCATCATTTAATTATTGATTTATATATCCTCATCATTCGCATATTCGTATCATTATTTAGTCCTTCTTTATCTTCTTCAATACCTCGACTAAATTCTTACCCTCTTCCTCAATTATTTTTGGATTCCCTTTTTTTGGAAATAAAGCTAAATTAGCTTTAAAAAACTCACCTTGTTTTTCTTCTTTTACAAATAATCTAGCCCTCACAACATCTGGAATTTTTTTAACCCAAGAATTAATATAATAAAAAAAACCGCCAACTACTTGGCGATTTTCTTGTGAAAGATTTTTACTAATAATTTCTAACTTTTCTCCACCCCGCTCATTAGCAAGAAGTGTCAAAAAGTCTTTAGTTGTAATTATTCCAATTGGATGTCTTAATTGATCAACAATTACCACACTCCCTATTTTTTTTTCAAGAATCAACCGCAAGGCTTCTTCCATTGAATCTTCTAATGACAAAGTTAAAATAAAAGTTTTTGTAAAATTTTTTACTTGTCTGTGATTAAGACTTACCTTATTCCCGCTTCTATCTCCTAAATGTTCTTTATTTTTTGGTGCAATCAAAAAAGAAATTAAGTCATAATAGCTCAACACTCCCTGAAGTTTTTTATCTTTATTAACAACAACTAATTTAGACACCTTATATTTTTTGAATTCTGAAAGTGCCGTCGAAATAAATTCATTTTGTAAAATTGTTACTAAAGAATTTTTCTTACTCCTTAAGAGCTCTTTTATTTTTATTTTAAAAAGTGGCAATCCTTTGAGAGTAGATAATAGCCTTCGAGCAGAAATAATTCCAATAAATTTATCTTGTTCATCAAA
This sequence comes from uncultured Gammaproteobacteria bacterium, assembly GCA_964476545.1. Lineage (GTDB taxonomy): Bacteria > Patescibacteriota > Microgenomatia > UBA1406 > GWC2-37-13 > CAYZAZ01. The sequence goes on along the minus strand of CAYZAZ010000034.1, from coordinate 4,509 downwards.
TACAGGAAGGTAATGAACTTTTGATTCAATCATTAACTCCGCCACCTTGGATATGGGATAATTAATT
>CAYZAZ010000034.1:0-4432 GCA_964476545.1 uncultured Gammaproteobacteria bacterium | reverse complement strand
GTGATAAAGACAGCGTTCTACTCGTGTATTTGCTGGATAAGAACTTTTTATTAAACAATAATAAGGACTAATTAATCCTTTAAATTCATTTTCTTCTGAAAAAATAAAACCTGCGTCATGCGAACTAGAAAGCTTCGAAACAGCCGATGATAAAGTTTCATGTGGATGAATTTTAATAATATTTGTGTTTTTTATTAAATCAACTATTCTTACCATAAATTATTATATTAATTAATAATTGATAATAAAATCAACAAGACTTATCACTCCCCATCCCGTGGCCATCTTATCAAAAACTGGACCCGCCACATCTAGATGTAACCAATTTTTTTTAGATACAAATTCTGATAAAAAAAGTGCCGCTGTTATTGCGCCACCATAATGACTACCGATAATATTTTTTAAGTCGGCAATATCACTCTTCATATCTTTTAAATATTTTTTAAATAGTGGCATTGCCCAAACTTCTTCTCCCGCATTCTTAGCTGTTTTTAAAAACGCATTATGTAACTGCTCATTATTACTAAAACTTGCAGTAATATCTTTCCCCAATGCCGCCATTGCCGCTCCCGTTAATGTCGCCACATCAATTATTACTTCTGTTTTTAAATATTTATCAGCATAACTTAAGGCATCGGCTAAAACTAATCTTCCTTCAGCATCAGTATTCAATACTTCAATTGTTTTTCCATTTAAAGCGGTGACAATATCTCCAGGCCTAATTGCTTTTCCTGAAGGCATATTTTCACAAGCTGGTAAAATTCCATAAATATTATTATTTATATTCTCTTTTTTTAAAGCCAGTATTTTAAAAACACCAAGGACAGTTGCGCCACCAGCCATATCAATTTTCATATCTTCCATCGCTGACGCCGGTTTGAGAGACAATCCCCCAGAATCAAATGTAATTGACTTACCAATTAAACAAATAGATTTTAAACTTTTAGACCTTTGCCCTCCGATTCGGAGGGTTTCACTTTGGTATTTCAATATTATAAACTTCAGTTTTCTTTCACTTCCCTGCGCTACTCCCAAAAAAGCCCCCATTCCCAAGCGTCGACATTCATCCTCATCAAGAACTTCTACACTAATCTTTCCTTTTGACTCTTTTTCTATTTTAAATGCCTCTTGCTCTAAGATTTCTGGATGAACATGTGAAGCCGGTTCATTTACTAAATTACGAGTTAAACTAACCCCTTCATAAAGCAACTCCCCCCAATTTATACCCTCTGTTATTTGATTTAATTGAAAATTGGAAATTAAAAATTCATTAGAAATTAAAAATTGAAAATTTAAAATTTTAATTACCTGTTTCTTCTTACTTTTGTATTTATTAAACTCATAACCTGCTTTACAAAAAGAAATTGCAATACTTTTTCCAATTTCAAAAAAATCTTTTCCTAATTCACTAAAATAAAAAAGGTTAACAGATTTAACCTTAAGATCCTTAAATTTACTTAAAGCAGAAAACAAAAGTGCTTTAAATTTTGACGTGGAAAACTCACTGGCCTTTCCTGCGCCAACTAAAAGAATATATTTATAAAATTTTTCTCCTTCAAAAATTACCAGTTGCTCTTCTTCTCCTTTAAATTCTAAAGCTTTAATTTTTTCCGTCACCTTTCCCTTTAATTTTGAATCAAGAAATTTTAAATTTTTATCATTAGAAATTGTGTTTTGAAAGACAAAATAAAGCAGTGCTTCACCTTTATCTGGAAATATCTGTTTAATTACAGTTAAACCGCCAGTCATAAATGATATCTTAATCTTTTAAATTTTATATGTCAAGAGTATAAAATACACCGAAAATATGTAATATCTACTATCTAACGTTTAGTATTTAATATCCAATAATCTAATACTACCAATACAACAAATACTACCAATAATCAAATAAATGAATTAACTATTAAATATATTAATAAATTAAATTATTGAATTATTTATTGGTCGGATTTGCTTATTGGTCGGATTGGTCGGATTAAGTTTCCTTTAGCTTGATAGACTTTATAACTTAGAACTATTCGCATCGTTCGTATCATTATAGTCTTGACATTTGTGTAAAATACGTAATAATGTTACATGTTGAATTAATTAAACATGGAAAAAAAAATAAAGAAAAAAAAAGCTAAACCCCCATTAAAAAATCGCCAAAAGAAAAATCACTCTTTAATAAAAAAGGCTGGAATATTATACAGTGAAGTTAAAAAAAAATATTTTCCTACTGAAGCTCAATATTTAACTGAAAAGGATGCTTTTCGCGATGCAACAATTATCGCTTCCTATTTAAAAAAAATTAAAATCAAACCACTGCTTTATTTAGGAAATGCCGCCCTTGCTGAAAAATTAAGAAAAGATAAACCCGATATTGTTTTAAATTTAGTTGCCTCAGTAAGAGGAAATGAATACTTAGCTTCAACCATTCCTGCCTTGCTTGAACTTTTAGAAATCCCCTACACTGGTGCCGGAATTCTTGGCGAATCTTTAGCATATAATAAATTTTTGGTAAAAAAATTATTAGAACAAAATAGTGTTCCAGTCCCCCATTATCAACTTTTTAATACCCCATCTGACCCAATCGATCCAACTTTAAGATTTCCCTTAATTTCAAAATTAAATGAAATTCATGGCGCAGTTGAAATTACTCGCGACGCCGTTTCAGAAACAGAAAGACACCTTAGAGATAGATTAAAATTTCTTATTAATACTTACAATCAACCTGTTCTTGTTGAAGAATTTATTGTTGGCCGAGAAATTACAGCAATTTTACTTGAAGGATTAAATAAAAAAGTTTACTTTGCTGAGAAGGTTTTTAATAAACCTAATGATAAATATGTTTTCGCTACTTTTGAAGATCAATGGTTAGACCATGATAATGAAGCTTTTCATTACCAAAAATATGATGATCCTCTTTTACGAGAATATGTTAAAAAAGCTTTTGAAGTTACCCGCATGGGTGACTATGGAAAATTTGACATTCGTGTTGATCCTTCAGGTAGATATTTTTTTATTGACAGTAATAGTAATCCTGCCTTTGGTCCCAAAGAGGCAGATTGTGCCATTGCAAATATCCTAGATCTATACGATATCTCTTTTGTCGATATTTTACAAAGATTAATTCAAAATACTTTACGTGATGCATCAGGAAAAAAATTATTACCAATTACAAAAAATGGTGGAGAAAATAATGAGTAAACTTACAATTGCTTTTTTATACAACGTTCGTCATCAATATCCAGACCCAAAAGACCCGCGCACTCAACTTGAAATTGATTTTGATGATCCAATTACTACTCGTTGGCAAATCAAACATTTAAAAAATTGTGGCTACACAGTAATCCCAATTGAGGCCAATGAAAAAGCATATTTAAAACTCTATAAAAACAAAAAAAAGATTGATCTTGTTTTTAATGTCGCTGAAGGAATTTATGGGCAAGACCGCGAAACACATCTTCCCGCCATGCTTGAAATGCTTCAAATTCCTTATGTTGGTTCAACTCCATTAACCCAAGCCTTAATTTTAGATAAAGCAAAAACAAAAGAAATTCTTATCGCCAATAACGTCGCCACTTTGCCTTTTCAACTTTTTAAAAATAACAAAGAAAAATTAAATAAAAATTTACATTTCCCCTTAATAATTAAACCCGTCGCCGAAGGCTCAGGAGCTGGAATTACAAACAAAAGTGTAGTTTATAATGAAAAAGAACTGAGAAAACAACTATCTTTAATTTTAAAACAATTTAATGAACCGGCGATTGTTGAACCTTTTTTAGATGGAGACGAATATTCAATCGCAATGCTTGGCAACCCTCCAATAATCCTTCCAATAATTAAACCCGATCATTCTAAGCTTCCAAAAAATTATCTTCCAATGGATTCAATGGAAGTAAAATGGGTTTTTGAAGAACAAGGAAATTCAAACTACCTCGTCTGTCCAGCAAAAATAAACAAAACATTAGAAAAAAAATTAAGAAATATTTGCTTTGGTGCCTGGCACGCTTTGAATATTCGAGATTGGTGTCGTTTAGATATTCGCTGTGACAAAAAACAAAATCCTTATATTCTAGAAGTTAATGCGCCACCTGGAATTATGCCACCGGAAGTTTCGACGACCTCTTATTTTCCACTTGCTTGTCGAGTCGCTGGAATTGAGTATGAAGCTATGCTGAAAAAGATAGTAAATATTGCGCGTGGACGCTGAGGGGCTCGAACCCCCGACATTTGCGATGTAAAGCAACGCCCCGCCTGACTGGACTTTGACGTAGTTTTGTGGACTTGGAGGGATTTGAACCCCCAACATCTTCGATGTAAACGAAGCGCTCTACCGTTGAGCTAAGCGACCTAACCAACCATCGCTCTTCCCGCCTAATTTGTGGGCAAGGATAGAATCGGACTATCGGTCTCATCTTTATCAGAGATGTGTTTTACCATTAAA
>CAYZAZ010000033.1:576-11808 GCA_964476545.1 uncultured Gammaproteobacteria bacterium | reverse complement strand
ATGAGGGGTGACATTTTCACGTGGTTAACTATGACATTATCATAAAGTTGTAACATTAAGTTGATTTATATCTTAAAACATTATATATAATTATATTATGAGACTAGAAAATGTGGCCTATCATCAAAATGGAAAGATAAAGAAGAGATTAGGAATAACAAGAAATGATTTGTCTAAAAAAGCTAGAAATAGCTATATTGGTTGGGAGATCGTTGATGTTGTACCCAAACAAAAAGTGCAATTACTTGAGTTACGTGGTATACATCCAGACGAAAATGGATATATCGCGGAATTAGATAAAATAATGCAGGTAAATTTTAAGATTCCAAGATTGAAAATTAGCCATCCTCATTTATTGGCGGCGAGATTGGGACAACGGTCAAATTATGTTCCTTTGGACATGACTCAATATATTACAACTTCGATAATTAATCAAAGAAGAGGGAAAAATCGTAAACCATCTTTTCTAAGAGAAATCGATCTCAATCGTCAATATATTTTTCCGGAAAATATTAAGTCTTTTAGAGAACTAAGACAACATGTTCCCTATGAACCAGCGCAATTACTCATAGATTTTATTGTTGATTTTCCTAATTTAAAATTGGGAGTGTCTTGGCATCAGGATTATGAAAGGGAAAAAGAAATTTATATATATGATATAGTTCCAAGTAAGTTGAAAGATAAATATAAGAGAGAAATAAAAAAATTAATGAACAATTTGCGGCAGGTTTTTAAAGAAAGTAATTTCCAACTGTTTTCGGGTATTGATGATTTGAAATTAAATAATCAAGTTGATGATGGTTATATTTATCAACAGGCAAGGAATGAAATAAGTAATAGTTTAGATGGTTCGGTGGAGTGTGCACTTGTAGAATTGGGAAGAAAAGGATTGACAAATTTTGAAAGATTTATCACGATTGAGATGCCTTATGGTTTAAATGATAAGCAAATGAGTGAAGCTATTAAAATTATAAATAATGTTTTTTTGATTCCGTTATATAAATTATATGGTGCAATATTATCACATAATCGGGACTTAGCTCAGATGGCTAGAGCGCAGCGTTCGGCCTGCCCGCCAGTGCCATATTATCGGGGTTTAGCTCAGATGGCTAGAGCGCAGCGTTCGGAACGCTGAGGCCGTCAGTTCAAGTCTGGCAACCCCGACACAGGCATGGCAGGCGGGAACGCTGAGGTCGCCAGTTCAAGTCTGGCAGTCCCGACAAAAATAATATGAAAAATAATAAGGCGCTGATGACAATTTTTTTGATAGTTTTTATTGACCTTTTGGGATTTGGAATTATTTTGCCATTACTCCCCTATATTGGTGAGAAATATGGCGCCAATCCTTTGGTTATCGGTTTTTTGACAGCGAGTTATTCATTCTTTCAATTTGTGGCCTCCCCTATTTTAGGAAAATTATCAGATCGTTATGGACGAAAAAAAATATTAATTATTTCTCAATTAGGAAGTGCTTTTGGTTATGTTCTTCTTGGGGTGGCAGGTAGTTTACCTTTATTATTCTTGAGTCGAATAATTGACGGCATTACTGGAGGAAATATTTCGATTGCCCAAGCATATATTGCTGATGTGACGGATAATAAAAATCGGGCTAAAGGAATGGGTTTAATCGGAGCGGCTTTTGGATTGGGATTTATTTTTGGGCCGGCAATTGGCGGTGCATTATCTAAGTTTGGTTATATTTACCCTGCCTTATTTGCCACAGTTATTTCTTTGATTTCAGTGATTATGACGGCATTTTTTCTGAAAGAAACGGTCAATGTCAAAAAAACTATACATTCTAAAGACGAGAAGTTAGCGCTTTTTGAATTTAAAAAGTTTATTAATTTTTATCCAATTAATTTGTATATTTTAATTTTTTTTGTTTTAAATTTAGCCTTTTCTTTATTTCAAGGAAATTTTGCTTTGTGGGCGGAGCGGGCTTTAGGTTTGGGGCCGACTCATAATGGTCTGCTTTTTTCTTATATGGGAATCTTAATAGTTATAACTCAATTAAAAATACTGCCTGTGATGATTAAAAAATATAAAGAAAAAATGTTATTAAAAATTGGAGTTATTTTGCTTGCCGTGGGTCTTTTTTCTTTGGTGGGAGTAAATAGTATCTTATTTTTATATATAACTTTTATTTTTATTGCCTTGGGTAATGGTTTAGTGAATCCAGCAATTCAGGCGTTGGCATCTGAAAATGTGAAGCCGGAGGAATATGGAGGGGTGTTGGGAATTTTGCAGTCGGCGGGAAGTTTGGGGAGAATTATTGGTCCAATTGTTGGGGGTGAACTATTTTTTGTATTAGGGAAAAGCTCTCCTTTTATTGCTTCTTCTGTAGTTGTTTTTGGTGCGGCGGTTATTGTTTTCCTGATGAAGGCTTAACTTCCATTTGTTCTCGGCTGGCGACTTTTTTGCGAGAGAAAATATTTTTTCTTGATTTTCCTTGAGGTATTCCTGATTGAGCTTGGGTAATTTGTTCTTGTTTTTCTCTTTCTTTTTGCTTTTGCGCAATCATTGCTTCTTGATTAATTTTTTCCTGTTTTTTTCTTGTTTGCTCATAATGGAGCTTTTCTTCTTGGCCTTTGACCATTTGGAACAAACGGTTGCGAAGAGCTTGAGTTTTTACCTTTTCTTTATCATTTAATTTTTTTTCTAGTTTTAAAAAATCAAGGGGCGTGCTATTTTTACCTTTCATTTTTTCTATATCTGAGTTTTTTCTTTCGGAGGATACATTAATTGTCTTAAGGAGATTAAGAGGATTAAAGGTTTCTTTGAGGTCTTTTAGTGTTTTTTTGGTAGTGTTAGATCCAAATTCAGCAACTTGTTCGAAAGTATCGGAGGTGAAGGTGTGTTTTTTGGTCATTGTTGTTGAAGTAATAACGTGGCAGAACAATTTTTTATCACACGAGAGTCTCACCCTGAATATGGTCGAAACATGTCAGGGTCCCCTCGGAAGTGAAAAAAATTATTCTTGCCCCGTTTATTAATTTTCAAAATTATAATTTATTAATTTATTTAATTATTTATTTATTGGTAGTATTGGTCGGATTGGTAGTATTAAATTATTGTATCCCCAATGTTGCTTTTGCTTTTTTACTCATTTTATCCATTGACCAAGGTGGATCAAAGGTAAGCTTGATTTGGTAATCATTATTCTTTAAGTCAAGGTCGGCCATTTTATTTTTTATATCTTGCTCAATAACCGGAAAAAGTGGGCAACCCATGGTGGTGAGAGTCATAGAAATAACTATAGGTTGGTCACTTCGGAAGTGTACGTCGTAGATAAGGCCAAGATCGACAATGGAGATACCAATTTCTGGGTCAAGTACTTCTGTGAGTTTTTTTAATATTTTATCCTTTGTTATCTTCATTTTTAAAGTATAGCAAATGTTATAATAAAGAAAATCAAATATCAAAAATAATTAAGTTAATTAATATTTAATTTTTGGTATTAATTTATGAATAATCCATATAAAGTACGCTTCATTCCTCTTGGTGGCATTGTCGGAGTTACGAAAAACATGTATGTCTACGAATTATATAAAAATGATTCCTTACAGGATATTTTAATTGTCGATTGTGGAATTGGATTTCCTCAAGAAAAAGAATTTGGAGTGGATTTTGTAATACCAGATATCACTTACTTAAAAGATAAGGTTCAAAAAATTCGGGGAATTGTTTTGAGTCATGGTCACGAAGATCACGTGAGCGCGCTTCCCTATCATTACGAAGCGCTTGGTCGACCAAAAATATATGCGAGTAAATTAACTTCAGTTTTTTTAATTAATAAATTTAAAGAATTTAATCAAGCCCCCAATGTAAATTTAGAAAATAATAAGCCTGAGATTAGTTATTCTAAAGAGTATCAACTTGGAGAATTTAAAATAAAGTTTATTAAAATGACTCATTCAATTCCAGATACGGCACATATTCTAATAAAAACTCCAATTGGAACAATTTATCATGGATCAGATTTTAAATTAGACTTGACTCCCCCATATGGATCACCTCCTGATTTTTATGAAATTACTAAGGCGGGTCATGACGGGTTGCTTTGCATGTTGTCTGACTGTCTTGGGGCAGAGCGAGATGGGTTAACTTTGTCTGAGGCAATTGTGGGTGAAACTTTTGAAAATGAAATGAGAAGCACAAAGGGTAAATTTATTATGACAACTTTTTCTTCAAATATTTCTCGAATTAGGCAGTGTGTGGAAGCGGCAATTAAATTTAATCGAAAAATTGTTTTTCTTGGTCGTTCGATGAAAGAAAATACAACACTTTCTAAACAAATAGGTTATTTGCCAATTCCGTTTAACCTCGTGGGTAAAGAAAATGAAGTAATGAAATTATTACCAAATAAAGTTTGTTTGATTGTCGCGGGATCACAAGGGCAGTATAACTCTGCTTTGTCAAAATTAGCAGATGATCAAAATAAAAATATTAAAATTACTCGAGGAGATAAAATTATTTTTTCTTCAGATCCAATTCCTGGAAATGAAAATGAGGTCTATAGTGTAATTGAATCTTTGATTGAGAAAGGAGCTGATGTAGTTTATCCGGCAATTGTCGATCAATTACATGCGTCTGGTCATGGAAATCGTGAAGATCTTAAATTTTTGATGAGATTTACCAATCCACAGTATTTTATTCCGATTGGTGGCACGATTCGTCATCAAAAAGAATATCAAAGACTGGTTGAAGGATTAGGTTATGATGGGAAAAGTGTTTTTACTTTGGATCAGGGTCAGTCGGTTTGGTTTACTCCTAAACAAGCTCGAATTGGAGAATTAATTGAGACTAAAAATATTTATGTCGATGCATATGGAATTGGCGATGTGGGAAGAATGGTTCTTCGAGATAGAAAGACCTTATCTTCTGATGGAATAATTATTGCTGTCTTACCAATGGGGAATAACGGGAGCTTAGTAACTCGGCCAAAAATTATGTCTAAAGGTTTTACTTTCGAAACTGAGGGGCAAAAATTATTTGATGAAGCGGTAATAATGATTGAAAAGTTACTTAAACCAAAAGCTGGAAAAGTTTTTGAAAGAGAAAATTATATTAAGAAAATTAGTGATAATTTAGAAGATTTTTTCTTTAAAGAAACAGGGAGAAAGCCACTGATTATTGTGGAAACGATACAAATTTAGAATTATTTTTTATTCAGCAACATGATTTTTTATCGCACGAGAGTCTCACCCTTCGATAAACTCAGGGTCCCCTCGAAAGCGAAAAAAATCATTCTTGCTTCATAATAAAAAACAAAGAGAATGAATACTTTACCGGCAAGTTTAAAAAATATTTCTTTATTTCTTGAGCGATTACCTGGAATTGGGGAAAAAACAGCTAATCGTTTGGCTTTCTATTTTTTGAGAATGCCGGAAAGTGATTTGAATGAATTTAGTGAAAATATAAAAAATTTAAAACAGAAAACTAAGTTTTGTAAAATTTGTATGAATCTGACGGAAGAAGAATTGTGTTCGATATGCAGTGATGTCAGAAGAGATCATTCGCTAGTGACCGTTGTAGAAACGGTATTAGATTTGTTATCTTTTGAAACAGGTGGAATTTATAATGGAGTGTATCATGTGCTTCATGGAAAAATAGACCCTTTAAATAATATTGGCCCAGATGAAATACAAATTAGGAGCTTAGAGTTAAGGCTTCAAAATAATGGGGTTAAAATTAAAGAAATAATTTTAGCAACTAATCCAGATATGGAGGGTGAATCAACGGCTATGTATATCAAAAGCAAACTCAAAGCTCAAATGTTAAATGTCAAAATTACAAGACTGGCATATGGGTTGCCAATGGGAGCTAATTTAGAATATGCTGATTATGGAACCCTAAAAAAATCACTGGATGGAAGAAATGATTATTAATAATGCCGCGAATAATCTTATTCTAAGTTACTAATTTCTTGGGCGATTAAGGGAGCAATGGAAATTTCTACTAATTTAGGGAATTTTTGATCTTCTTTTAAGGCGATACTATTTGTCATAAAGAATTTTTCAATGGGAGAATTTTGAAGTTTATCTTTTATGTTGTCAGCAAAATCGTGGTGAACAACGGCGGCAATAACTTTGGAAGCACCTGCATTGAGACAAAGTTGGGCGGCATTAATCAATGTACCACCAGATGTAATCATATCATCGACTATTACAACAATTTTTCCTTTTACATTTCCATAAAGAGCAAGAGCTTCACTCTTGTGAATTTTATTCAAATGGCGACGTTTTTCGATGACAACAAGCGGAATATCTGATGAATGTTCGCCATTATTAAGCAGTTCATCTTCGAATTCACGAGCTCGTTCAATTCCTCCTTGATCTGGAGAGACAACAGAAACGAGATTTGTTAAATTTTTTGAATCAGTTGATAAATATGAGCGGATTGTATCGGCAAGTAAAGGTAGAGCGGAAATATTTTTAAAAGGAATAGCAAAGACACCTTCTGTGGCTTCATCATGAAGGTTAACGGTGTAAATTTTGGCAAAGCCAATAGTTTCTAAAAAATGGATAATAACATTGACAGAGACGCACTCTCCTGGACGATGCTGGATATCTTGGCGGGCATAACCAAAATAAGGTAATATTCCGACTACTTTTTTTGCTTCTTGGCGTCTTAAGGCATCACAAAAGAAAAAAAGTTCCATTAAATTTGTATCGGTTGGATTGGCGGTTGTCTGAAGAATAAAACACTCATCATTTTTTACCTTTTCATTGATTTTCACCCTGACTTCAGAGTTTCCAAAGCGAACAACCTCTGATTGGGCAACAGGAATTTTAAGAATTTTTGCAACTTCTTGAGTAAGGGGTGGATTAGCGGTTCCAGAAAATAATTTCTTCATTGTTGTTGGGAAATCTCAATTAATTTCTTTGCGGCTAACTCTTGAGTTTTTTTTACAGCTTCACCAAAAGCTTCAGCAATGCGATTTTCAATAATTCCATCAACTGAAATTTCAATAATTTGTTGATCACCGCGCATGACAATATGGACGCCATTTTTATCAATGGTAATCTCTTCTTGTTGTAATGCAGATTGCATTTTTTGAGCTTGAGCTTGCAATTTTTGAAAATCGCCGCTTAATGGATTAAACATAGTTTTAAAATCAAAAATTAAATTTTAAATATTAAAATGACAGATCAAAATGTAAAAATTTTGATTTTTATATGTCATTTTGCTTTTTGATTTTTGATATTTGATATTGCTTCTTTATTATAGAACTCTACAATTGCAATCTCAAGTGGTAATGAATCAATAGGGGTTGATTTGAGAAGATTATATGATTCGTTGAAAGCTTTCATAAGAAAGATTATTTCGTTGAGTGAAAGAGTAGGTACTAGATCTGTTTCTATATTTAAACCATTTTTTTTTAATAAAAGAAGATGGAGTTCTTCTAAAAGTTCTTCAATTAGATTTTTAAAGTTTCCTCCAGCTTTTGAAAATTCTTCTATCCATGTTAAGCTTTCCTTTTGGGATTTAGATGCAATAATTTCTAGTAAATTTTCTTTTGAACGAATTCCTAAATATTTTTGAGCGTCTTCTTTATTTAGTTTATTTTGAATAACTAATTCTTCAAGTAATTTTGCCGCATCTCTAAATGATTTTTCGCAGTGGGCTGATATAAGTTCAAGGAGGTCTTCATTAATACTTAATTTTTCATGGAGAGTGATTCTTTTTAACATTCGAACAATTTCCTTTTTTGTTGCTTTGCCAAAATTAATGGTAATACAACGTGAAGCAATTGTTTTGGGAACCTTCTCTAGATTAGTTGTGGCGAGGATAAAAATAACTGTTGCGGGTGGCTCTTCAAGTGTTTTAAGGAGTGCATTAAAGCCATCGCCTGTGATCATGTGAGCTTCGTCAATGATGAAAACTCGGTACTTGCCAATCATTGGTAAAAGAGATGCCTCTTTAATTAATTCTTTGACTTCAGCGATACCTCGGTTTGAAGCGGCGTCAAGCTCCATCACATCAGGTGAGGTTGAGTCATCGATAGATAAACAGTTGCGACATATGTTACAGGGATTTGGTTGTAGTGGATCGGTTGTAGGGTTTAGGCAGTTGATTGTCTTGGCGAAAATACGAGCAGTAGAAGTTTTTCCTGTTCCTTTTTCTCCAACAAATAAAAACGCATGAGGTAAGTTTTTTGATTTTAAAATTTGAGTAATAATCTCTTTTGGCTTTTCATTATCAATTTCTTCAAGAGTATGGGGGCGGTATTTTAAATAAAACATAATTAAAATTTAGGCTAATAAATTTTTTATACCATGGTCGATCATTTTTATTATCATTTCATCGACTTTTCGATTGCGCTCGGCCGCTAAAAGGACAATTTGCGGGTAGCATAAAAGAATTTCACCAAAGACATTACCGGGATCTTTATTTTCACGATATGAAAAGGTTAAGACAGGTAAGGCAACATTTTCCTTTTTGTATTGAAGACTAATTTGTTTCATTTTGTTTTTTCCCACAAAAACAATATTCACTGTTTTATCTTCAGTTATTGCAACTTTATCAAGATATTTTTTAGCCTGCTCTTTTATTTGACTGCGATTTATTTGATAGCGAGAGGATGAGATAATATTAATCATTTTTTTACTCTAAGACGATTAAATGTACCAAAAGCGCCTCTTTTAAAAACTTTTTTAAATTTGCTTCTTTTTGCTCGTCTTTCTTTTTCTTCCTCTTTCCGTTTGAGCGAAGGTTTTCGGTAAAAAAGTCTTTTTCTCATTTCATTGACAATATCTTCCTCCATAAAGGAACGTGAAAATTTTCGGAACATGCTATCTTTTGTTTCGCCTTGTCTTTTTACAATAAAAACCATAAATAAAACACCCCCTACTCTTTTTGAAATGTCAAATGTTAAAACTCAAATGTCAAATCCACATTTTAAAACTCGATATTTAGATAAAAAGATTTAAGTTATGGATTTAAGATTTAACATTTAAGATTTGAGATAATTTTATTGTATTATACACTTTTAATTAATTCAATCAGTCTTTTTACAGATAAGGACGAAGGAATAAAATGAGTATTTTTAGAGCTACCATTTAAAAGCATGGAGCGAGAAACATGAAAAAACCAAGTGGCTTTTTTATCAATTTGAATAATTTTTTGATGAAGTAAGGTTAGGTCGAGTTTGGGAAAAGACTTGATGCGGATATTTCCAGTTTGGGGATCCTTTTTAGCGGCTAATTTAAAGCCCATTTTTAAACTGAGGTTTAGAACTTCGCTGTTTTTACTTTCTAAAACAATTGCTTTCCCCCATTTAGATTGAAAAATAAAACCCTTTTTTAATTCTAATTCAGCGATAATTTTATTATTTAATATTTGGAGCTGGGCATCCAAAAGTTTAAAAACAATATTTTCCAGCTCTTTTTTTTCATTAATTACAGATTTGAGACCTTCGATAATTTGATATAGTGAGAAATCGTGGTAATCTGCGGCGGGATCTGGATAATTCACATAGCGGAAATGGTCAATATCTACGACAAAATCAGTAAATCTGATTAAAGTAGGAATAATTCTTGCTGGTACATGATTTTTTTTTATTAAGTAATCTAATATAATTTTTGCGGCACAGGTTGCTGAGTTTGTTTGATGGTGATCGAATTTACCAAGTCCTGTATCGACGTGGATAATATTTGAGTCAGAATCCACGGGTTTATTTTCATAAGTTTGGCCGGCGGGTACATATTTAATTTCTGCTTGGGTCCATCCAGGTAAATAGCGGATAATTAGCCAGCAGGCAGATAAGGCATCAAAGTCGGGAGAGAGATGGGTAACGATTATCTTCATATTAAATATCAAATATTAAATATTAAAATGACAAATCAAAATTTAAATATTTTTGATTTTAAATATGTCATTTTGCATTTTAAATTTTAATTTTTGATATTAGTTCTGGAAGTTCTAATAAACATGAATCATTATCAGATCTTTTTTTATATTCAATCTTATCTCCTGTTTTTTTGGAAATAACTAGTCGAATAGGAATACCAATTATATCGGCCGTGGCAAATTTTTCACCAGGCGAAACATTTTCTCGGTCATCAAAAAGGACATCCAGGTTGTAGGTTGTAGTGAGTAGGTTGTAGAAAGAAAAAGCTTTTTCTTTTATTTCAGTATTGTCCAAATTTAAACCAATGAGATGAATTTGATATGGAGTGATAGATTTTGGCCAAATAATACCATTTTTATCATTATTTATTTCAACGATTGCGGCCATTGTGCGACCGATACCAATTCCATAGCATCCCATATAATATGGTTTTATTTTTCCATCTTGATCGACAAAAGTGGCATTTTTCATAAGATTAGAATAGTGGTAGCCAAGCTGAAAAATATTACCAACTTCAATCCCTTTTTTTTCAATTAATGTTTTTCCTTGTAAATTAATATAACCATTTTTTGCTAAGGCGATATCATAAAATTTATCAGGTAAGGGTAAATCGCGACCAAAATTAATATTAATAGAGTGATAGTTAGTTTTATTAGCTCCGCATTCGAAGTTGTCGCGGTTTTGGAGTGAAATATCTAAAATTATTTTTACAGATGGGGGGAGATTTAGTATACCTGCATAACCGACTTCGGCCCCAGTCACTTTTTTTACTATTTCAGGTCGAGCTAATTTAAGCGTGGCGCATTT
Organism: uncultured Gammaproteobacteria bacterium; assembly: GCA_964476545.1. Taxonomy (GTDB): domain Bacteria; phylum Patescibacteriota; class Microgenomatia; order UBA1406; family GWC2-37-13; genus CAYZAZ01. Next base: position 1,148 of record CAYZAZ010000033.1, on the reverse strand, counting down.
GAGGATATTTTTTAGTTTAACTTCATTAATGTCATAAATACCATTGACAGCCGCGGCAATAACTTCTCCTTTTTCAGTTTCAAAAAGAATGGTTTTGGTGGTTTTTTCAACCGGTAATTTCAAAAAATCAGCCAATTCTTGGACACCAATTATTCCTTTGCCTTCAATGTCTTGCCTTGGTTTTAAAGCCTCTTTTTCCTTTTGTTCGTATCTTTTAAATTTGGCAACGTCAATGTGGGCGGCATATTTTTCTCCATCGGTTAGAAAAGTTGTCTCTCCAATATTTGATTCGACAACAAATTCGTGACAGTACTCTCCTCCAATATAACCATTATCAGATTCGACAACAATTGTTTTGAGACCGACTTTATCGAATATTTTTTTATAGGTATTTAGCATTTTTTGATATTCATTTTTGAAATCTTCCTCATCCTTATGAAAAGAATAGGCATCTTTCATGATAAATTCTCTTACTCGCAGTAGTCCCCCTCGAGCTCGCAGTTCATCTCTGAATTTATTTGAAAATTGATAAATATTAAGGGGTAAATCACGGTAGCTTAATTGAAATTTTC
>CAYZAZ010000033.1:0-566 GCA_964476545.1 uncultured Gammaproteobacteria bacterium | reverse complement strand
ATTTTCGGATGACATCGACAAACATTTCTTCGGCCGTGCCACCTAAGGCAAATTCGGCCCCATGACGGTCTGTGACTTGCATAAGTTCAAAACCGGCTGTATTGGTTCTATTTGTTTCTTGCCATAATTCTAAAGGGTGTAAAACTGGGGAAAGCATTTCTTGAGCACCGGCTTCATCCATTTCCTTTTTAATAATTTCGATTATTTTTTTTTGGACTAATTGACCAAGGGGAAGAAAAAAATATCGTCCAGCCACTGATTCTCTAACAAAACCTGCTTGATAGAGAAGCTTATGGGAGGTAAAGGTGGAATCAGCAGGGGCATTTTTTACTGTTTTTCCGAAAAGTTTTGAATAAAGCATAAGGAAATTATACAAGAAAATTATTAATTAATACATATACGTAAGTTGTATGAAAAATAATTATTAGAGCCTTATAAAGCCATTTTTAACTCCCTAAGTTGAAAGTATTGATCTACGGCTCTAAATTATTAAAAAATTATAATTAAAATCATGGTTCTTCATCAAAGTTAGTGGAATATTAACGACGCTATCAAGACCGATAGCA
>CAYZAZ010000032.1:0-11879 GCA_964476545.1 uncultured Gammaproteobacteria bacterium | reverse complement strand
TAAATTATTGTTATTATCAATTTCTGTTTGAATTAAAAACGATACTTCCGCTTATATTTTGATTCAAACAGAAATTGATAATAACAATAATTTATTAAATTTTTATTTTTATGGAAAAAAAGATGAGCGTAAAGTCGAAATCTCTCCACTTTTACTTTATGATGTCCAACCCCCTCCACCTCCACTTTATCAAGACGATCCCACTCTAAAAAAAGGAGTAATTAAGCAAATTGATTTTCCTGCTTGGGGCTCAAAAACATCTTTTGACTATCGGGTTTACAAACAAGGCAAAATCGTAATTGAACAAAATTTTTTTTCACTTTATCGTCCCTGGCAAGCAGTCTTCCTCAAAGGCACAGCAGATTAATAACTAATCTATTGACTAAATTAGTTACTCCATTCATAATAAAATCATATTTCCATGTTAAAAGTAATATTAAGTGAGATCCCAATATCCTTAAATAATAAGCTTATTTATGCTTTTAAACAAGAAAGTAATAAAATTATTGAAATTGTTAACGTTTGTTTTAACATTAAATATAAAAAAAATTGGATAGCAATTCTAAGATATGATAATTATCATGGTTATATGCATAGACACACGTTAATCAGTTTAGATGATAAAACAGAAACAATAGACACTAAGGGAGTTAAACAAAAAGGAACAAATAAACGATTATTAAGTTGGGCAATTAATGATATTAAAAATAATTATATTCATTATAAGAAAAAGGTAATTTTGAGAAGTAGTAAAAAAATCAATAAAAAAATTAGTATAGACTTTTATTAGTAATTTTAAGTATAATAAAGATATGTCCAAGTCACAACAAGTAAAATTTAATATAGAGCTTTCGGAAAAGCTAGCTAATTACTTAGTTATACACCCAGATATTTTAAAAAAATATTCCGGTGCTTCTTTTATTGTAATTTCTGCTCAAAATAAAAAATTGAATCAAAAAAATTTGACACTAATTAAGGCATTATTAATTGAAGGAAAACAAGTAGTAAAGGCTATCGAACCTCCAAAATCAACCTTTGATTGGAAATTTAAATCCATTAACTAATCTCAAATATCTTATCTTTTTTTTCTCAATACAAACTTTTTCTTTAATAAGCATAAATTAAATTTTAATTGCCTTTTCCCAAACTGAATAAAAGTAATCTCTTAATGCTTTAGAAAGACCAATACTGGATATTTTCATCGTTGTTCTTTCCACTGGGTTTTTTGGATTATTTACAGTAATTAACGATCTTTCACCATCAACAACTTGTAAATGAAAGCCCCAATCTGGATAATGACGTATTTCCAAACCATTTTTTTTCAAATTTTCAATAAATTCCTTATTCTCATTGTCATATTTGTGATAAATCACTCGAAAAATCACTCCTCTATCAATCGCTCTTTTATCTTCCAAAATTATATCAGGCGTGGAAGGTTCCCCTATAGAAATAAGTAATACTTCTTTTTTAGATTCTTTGATTAAAATTTCCGACTCTGAAAAAAATTCTTGTTTTCCTGCAATAATATTAATTTTTGTTGAGGAAGAAGGTGTCTCTTTCTTTGACATATGACTATTTATTTCCTTAGCTTCTTTTATCATCTCTAAAGATTTTTCTTCAACATAAGAAGATAGGGCTAATTCAGAGGGTAAGACATAAAAAGTCAGTGGTGAGCTGGAGATAATAGTCACTAATTTTTTCTTTTCCAACTTCTTAATAGTCCGATAAACCGCATGAGGAAGAATATTCAAACGCGATGCTATCTCTTTAGCTGATAAAGTACCCTCTTTTATAAGCGTCAAATATATCTCTGCTTCTTGCTTCGAAAATCCAAGTTTAACAAGTCTTGGTAAAAGAGACAAATCAGTTTTCTGGATAAACATGGCCCTATTTTAACAAAGAAGTGTTAAATAATCAAACATAGGTTAATATATCTTTATGAGAAGAAAAATTTTATGGAAACATCTAATGAGTAGAAGATGGACAATCCTTCGTACTGAATTATTCACCAAGGGTTACATAGAACCACTAAAAAATTATATTGGTATCCCCAATAGAGAATTATTAGTAGCTAAAGAATCGGAAGTAAGTTCTCTTTACAATAGTTGGGACAGTATGAATGAAATCTCGTTGGCACTATTGAATAAATTAAAGAATGATAAAAATTTTGGCTTACGTATTTATAAAGACTGTATTAAATCTTGTAAATATCTTGTACAAGTTTCTAAAGACGTATCCCGAGAAAACTTCAAATCCCTTTCTTCACCAACTCTTGTAAAAATATTTGACATTTATGTGAATGCAGCTTTAAACTTCACGCCATTTTTAGCACTTCCTCCTAATTATGAAATGTATGTTATTGGCGAGATAAATCAGAGCCTAGTTAAAAAAGTGGGAAAGAGTAAGTCGGAAGAATATCTTAAAAAACTAACAAGCCTCAAAAAATACCCCTTTCAAATGTTAGAACAGATAGACTTAGCAAAAATTGTATTAAAAACAAAAAATAAAATTGATATTAATAAAGCATTAATCGTCCATAAACACAAATACCAATGGCTATCCTGTTATAACTTTGATGAAACAGAATTTTCACTAAAAGATTTCAAGGAACGGCTAGAGATTTTACAAAAATTTTCTCTTTCAGAACTTAATAACAAGGCTAATTGTATGGTTGAAAAGCTAAATTCGGACAAGAATGAATTCCAAAGAGTTGTTAACGAGCTTAACTTGTCAAACGAACTTATGAATAAGATAAAGTTGTTGAGAGAGTTTGTTTTTCTAAGAACCTATAGGATCGAGATGAATTCCCAGTCCAATTTTTACCTCAAACCTCTCTTAAGAGAAATTTCGAAACGGGGAAAAATATCGGTCAGACAACTTGCCATGATGTTGTCTGATGAAATTAAAAAAATGCTATTAGAAGGAAAAGTTCCAAATTCCATAAACTTCAAGGATAGAGAGAAATATGCTGTGTTTTGGTTACATAATGCGAAATATCACTATGCTTTTGGTTCTAAAGCAAAAACGATTATTTCAAAACAGATCGTTGATATGAAAAAAGACATTCAAGTTTTATTTGTAAAAGGAACAACTGCCTCACTTGGCAAAATAATTACTGGAAACGTCAGACTAGTAAACAAAGATAATATGAGCGAGTTTAAAAGAGGAGAAATTTTAGTTACTACTATGACCTCTCCAGAATTAGTTCCAGCTATGCATAAAGCTGCTGGAATTGTGACTGATGAAGGAGGTGTCACCTGTCATGCGGCCATTGTGTCCAGAGAATTTAACATTCCATGTATTGTGGGAACAGGTAACGCGACCAAAGTATTTAAAGATGGAGATTTTATTGAAGTTAATACCGAATTTGGCACAGCAAAAATTATATGAAAAATAATAAAAAAGAATTTTGGATAAAATCAGCAAGTAAAAATCTTTATTGTTTGTTTGAAAAACCAGAAAATGCAAAAAACAGAATAATATTACTTCTTCATGGTTTAACTAACGATCATCTTAATTGCCCATTGATCGATAATACTGCAAAACTGTTGCGCAGAGCTGGATTCTCTACTTTTCGCTTTGACTATTTTGGTAGTGGAAAAAGCGATGGTGAGTTTGTAGACAAATCTTGGGCAATTATGATTAGAAATACTGTAGATATATTAAATTTTGTAAAAAAGAAATTAAAATATAAAAAAATTGGGATATGGGGAAGAAGCGTGGGAGCAATTCTGGGAGCAACAATTTGTGACGATATCTCAATTTATGCCTCTGTCCTCTTATCAATAACAATCCATACCAATATTAGTTTTTCTGCTTCTTTTCCAAAAAATCAATCATTTTCTTTTCCAATTAAAGGAACAGCAATTGTTAAAGGAAAACCAATATTAAAAAAAGAATTTTACGAAAAAACAAAATGGATCGATAAGATACAAAAAGATCATCTTAAAAAGGCTAAAAATATCCTCATATTTCAAGGCACAAAGGATAAAACCGTTTATAATCCAACTTGGGCAAGAGAAATATATGATTTAGTAAATAAACCAAAAAAATTACTTTATATTAAAAATGCAGATCATTCTTACTCTAGTTATGAAAATAAAACCATAAATGAAACAATAAAGTGGTTTAAAGAGTTATCTTTACCTAAATAATCTTGCCCGGCCGAGGATGTAGTGAAGATTTTTATTTTTTCGCTCACCGATAATTTTTGCAGGTACACCGCCAACAATTGCGTAGGGAGGAACTTCTTTCGTCACAACCGCCCCAGCTCCAACAACCGCCCCTTTTCCAATTTTAATTCCCGGTAATATAATTGCGCGCGGACCAATAAATACATAATCTTCTATCGTTACCGGTTCTTCTATCACTGTTTCCATTGCCGAAAAATGTTCGGCTTCCACGTTATGCTGAGAATTATAAATCATCACTTCAGAAGCAATATCTACATGACTGCCAATTACTAATTTTGCCCGACCATCCAAAACAATTTTTTCGCCAAGTATTGAATCCTCACCAATTACAATATTTCTTGGATCATAAAATCTTGCTCCCATGTGAATTACTGATCCTTTACCAATTTTAATTCCAGCTAACAAATAAAAAACTTTTCTCAAAAAATGTGATGGCAGACAACCCACCAAATGAAGAAGATATACTTGAAATTCCAAAAAAATATTTCCCACTCGATTAACTCCCTTATTCACTACTTCTTGAGGAGTTAACTTTTTTCCTGTTTTATCAGTAATTGGTAGTTCCATATTTAATATTAAACTTATTATGTAATAAGTATTCCAATTTTTTTACGTCATTCTGGTAATCCCGATGTTAAATCGGGAGTATCCAGAATCGTTGTTTATTAATAAAAACTACGATTCCGGACAAGTCCTTCGACAAGCTCAGGACATAGCCGGAATGACAAATTGTTTACTAATTAAACAATAGTTCTATTATATTATATATTACCTAATTATCTTTTATGGACTCGTCGTGCAGTTAAAGTAAGATGTCTTTTTCTAATTCGCAAATTTATCGGCGTCGCCTCAAGTAATTCATCATCGGCAATAAAATCCAAGCACTGCTCCAAACTCAAAATTGTTGCAGGTACCAGTGGGACAGAAACTCCCTCACCTACTGAACGATTATTAGATAGTTGTTTTTCTTTACAAACATTCACTTCAATATTTTGCTCACGAGATGAAACTCCCACAACCATTCCTTCATACACATCAACACCTGTGCCAATAAAAAGAGTTCCTCGATCCTGTGCATTTACTAAGCCGTAAGTCATTGATACTCCTTGTTTTACGGCAATTAAAGCACCGTTTCTCAATGAATCCATTTTCGGTCCTTTTGGTTGATAGCCTAAGAAATATGTACTCATCAAAGCCGTTCCTTTTGTTCGCGTTAATAAGGTATTTCGAATACCTAATAAATTTTTACTGGAAATTTTATAAACCATTTTTACATTATTGTTCATATCTGTTTTCATATCTTGCATAATCCCTTTTCTTTTTCCCATTTCTTCAGAAATATATCCCAAAAATTCAGAAGGAGCGCTGATTGTCACTTCTTCATAAGGTTCACAAACTATACCGTCAATTGTTTTATAAATTACCTGCGGTTTAGAAATTTGCATTTCGTAGCCTTCTCGTCTCATTGTTTCGATTAAAATTGCCAAATGCAATTCTCCGCGCCCATAAACAATAAAATCAATACCATCAGGATTTTCATCAATACGTAGGCCTAAATTTATTTGCTTTTCTTTTAATAATCTTTCTCTAATCTGTCTTGAAGTCGAATATTTTCCTTCCCGCCCACCAAAAGGACTAGTGTTTGGACCAAGACTAATTTTAATTGTTGGCTCTTCGATATGAATAGTTGGCAGACTTTCAGTACAAGTTGGTGAGGTCACTGTTTGACCAATATTTAGCTCGGCAATTCCTGCGATCGCACAAATATCACCCGAGACAATCTCCTCAACTTCTTTACGTTTAATTCCTTCGCTGGTATAAAGCTTCTGCGCTCGATAAGTGCCAATAACTTTGTTTTCTTGAACTAAACTAATAGGTTCATTTTTTTTCAAAACACCTCGAGAAATTTTACCAATACAAAGTCGACCAATGTAATCATCCCAATCCAAAGTAGAAATTAACATTTGAAAAGGCTTATCTAAATCCTTTGAACAATTTGGTATTTCTTTTAAAATAATTTCAAAAAGTGGGGTTAAATCACCTGGCATATCAGATGAATATTTCTCAGGTAGATCAGTAAAGACTTTTCCATCGCGCCCAACGCCATATAAAGTTGTAAAATGAAGGGCTGATTCATCATCAGCCAATTCTAAAAATAAACTTTCTATTTCATGCAAAATTTCGACCGGTCGCGCATCTCTTTTATCGATTTTGTTTATTAAAACAATTATTTTTAATTTTGCTTCTAATGCTTTTTTTAGAACAAATTTTGTTTGAGGTAACGGTCCTTCGGCGGCATCGACTAAAAGCAAAGCGCCATCAACCATATTAATAATACGCTCAACCTCACCACCAAAATCCGCGTGACCTGGTGTATCAACAATATTTATTTTTTCATCTTTATAAAAAACCGAGGTATTTTTGGCTAAAATTGTAATTCCTTTTTCTCTTTCCAAATCATTCGAATCCATAATTAAGGTCTCACCCATTTCTTTTTCATTATTTCTAAAAGTATGCGTCTGTTTTAAGATACCATCAACCAAAGTAGTTTTTCCGTGATCCACGTGGGCAATAATGGCAATATTACGAATATTCATAAAAATTTAAAGGAGACACGATCAAACGCGTCTTTAATATCTAATATTATATCAAAAAATATCCTACGAGCAAATGGATTTACTTCCAAAAAATGATGCACTATAATGTAATTATGCTCAAAATTGGCTTAGCTTTAGGAAGTGGTGGCCCCAAGGGTCTAGCTCATATCGGTGTCTTAAAAGTACTTGAAGAAAACAATATCCCCATAGATTTTATTGCTGGTTCAAGTATTGGCTCCATGGTTGGAGGATTTTATGCCGCTAGAAAAAGTGCACTTGAGATTGAGAAAATTGCTTTAGATATGTCAAAAATCAAAACAATTTCTCTTTTTTTTCATCCCTCTTTAAAAAACAGATTTTCCGCTGACCAAGAAGTTATTGACTTTATTGAAGAAAAAATCGGGAAAATTAATTTTGATAAATTAAAAATTCCCTTTTCTGCAGTAACCACGAATTTAAAAACAAATCGAATCTATGTCATTAATAAAGGTAATGTGGCCAAAGCAATTAAGGCAAGTTGCTCTATTCCCTATGTTTTCAAACCGACCGATTATGATGAGCAAAGTCTAGTCGATGGAGGATTAACTATGCCCGTTCCCGTCCAAATTGTCAAAAAAATGGGGGCCGATATTATTATCGCTGTCAATTTATATTATGATGTTTGTAATACTCAAACATCAAACTTTCCTCGAGCGACTTTGATCCCATTGATTCTTTTAAATAGTCTGTCTGAAGAAAATTGTAAAAATGCTAACGTAATTATTAATCCAAAAATTGGTCATATTAACTGGAAAACCTTACTTTCAAAAAAAGAAAAAATCGCTGGTATTAAAATAGGTGAAGATGCTATGCACGAAAAAATACCTCAATTAAAAAAGCTTTTAGGATTAAAGAAAGAAAATATATTTGATAAAATTAAAAACTTCTTTGTAGAAAATAAACTCATTTATTTTAAATAAATATTTTTAAACTCACATGTGTCATTGCGAGCCCCGGAGGGGCGTGGCAATCTATTTATCGAGATTGCTTCGTCTCCCGACAAAGTCGGGATCCTCGCAATGACAATAAAAGCATTAAGTTATTACATAGATCCTATTATTACTTACTCCAAAAACCTCGACTTTACTGATTCATTTCTTCGCCCTAACAAAAATCTCCGCCGGGCATACGTAATATACAATTTTTTTTCAGCCCGAGTGATTCCCACATAAAATAATCTTCGCTCCTCCTCCAATTCAAACAAATCATCAATCGACTGAGAATGTGGTAATAAACCATCTTCAACTCCGACAATAAAAACATAGGGAAATTCTAAACCTTTGGCTTGATGCAATGTCATTAGTTTCACCCCATCTTTATTTCCCTTTTTTTCACTGGCAAAATATTCCGATTCAACCAATGCCACTTGTTCCAAAAACTCCACTAAATTAGGAAAAGTTACAGCCACCGATTTCAATTCCTTTATATTTTCTAACCGAGCATAGTCATCCAAATCATCAGGATGAAATAATGATAAATAACCTGTCTTTTCAAAAATTATTTCAATAATTGAATTTGTATCTTTTTTTCTAAAATCTTCATCAACTTTCTCCAAAAAAATTTCAAATTTATTCCACCGTGTCTTGCCTAATTTAAGCAAACGTTCTTTCGCAACGCTATCTTTGGGATTAACAATCAATCTTAAATAAGACAAGACATCTTTAATTTCTTTTCTCTCATAAAATCTTGTTCCTCCAATTAGCATATAGGGAATTCCTTGATGTAAAAAAGCCTCTTCAATTGCCCGTGACTGAGCATTAGTCCGGTATAAGACACTAAAGGAAGAATAGCTATCTCTATTCAAACGAGAAATTTCTGAGGAAATATAAAGCGCCTCATCTTGCTCATTATCTGCTTCATAGTAAGTAATTTCTTCTCCTTGAAGATTTTTAGTGTGCAATTTTAAAATAGGATGGGTTTGATTTTGTGAAATTACATGGTAGGCAAAATCTAAAATTGTCTGAGAAGAACGGTAATTTTCCTCAAGGTGAAAAGTTTTTACAATTTCTTCCCCTCCAAAATCTTGCTCAAATTTCTCTAAATTTTTAATATCTGCCCCCCGCCAAGAATAAATGCTTTGCGAAAAATCTCCGACAACCGTCACGTTACGGAGTTTCAAACCCAAGATTCGAGTCAAAACATACTGGGCATAATTTGTATCCTGAAATTCATCTACTAAAAAATACTGATAATATCTCTGATATTTTGCCAAAATCTCTGGATTTTTTAACAATAAGGTCGTTGTTTTCATGATTAAATCATCAAAATCCAGTGCCTGATTGTTTAATAGTTCATTTTGATATGCCCCATAAACTTCACTAATAAATTTAGCACTGTAATTAGAAAAAACTTCTTGATATTTTTGCGGAGTTAATAATTGATTTTTTGCTAAAGAGATTTGATAAAGCATATACGAAGGAGTATATTTTTTGATACTATCTTTTTTCTTAAGAATTCCTTTAATTACACTTTCTTGATCACTACGATCATAAATCGAAAACGACCGCTCAATTCCTAGCGCTTCCCCATCACGTCTTAAAATGTAAGCGCAAAAAGAATGGAAAGTTCCAACATAGCCCAGGTGATATTTCATTCTTTTTTTCATTTCTCCGGCGGCCTTATTAGTAAAAGTAATCATCACAATTGAAGAAGGTAGAACTTTGCACTCTTCAATCAAATACTGCACCTTACTCACTAAAACTCTAGTTTTTCCCGAACCCGCGCCAGCCAAAATAATTGAGGGGCCTTTTGTATGAAGCACGGCTTTTTTTTGACCAGCATTTAAATCTTGAAGCAGATCAACTTTTTTTTCCATAAAATATCATAGCAGGAAAATATAACTTTTACCGCGGTATTCTAAAGATAGAAAATTTACCTTTAATTTTTTCTCACTTTTAAAATACAAACAAAACTCCCAGTCCAATAATCATTAGAGAAGAGCTGATAATGATAAGCCAATTACTATTATTTGAACCAGAAACTGGAGGACTGGCTGTTGGCGTAATATATTGATTAATATCAGTTGTCGGACTAATTAATGTAGTTGTTGGTGTTGATAAAGGCACAGCTTGGGTAGTTGGCTCAAGTGTCGGCTCCGCTGTCGCCTCACCCAATACTTGCTCACCATTTTTAGCAATTGAAAAATTACGTTTTACTGAATATTGATTTCCTTTTTCATCTTCACTAGTTAAGGTTAATATATAATCACCCGCATTAATAGATTTTTCTGGAACAACCTTCCATTCTCCTATTTTATTTGCCTGCGTTCTAAAAACATACTCCGGTTTAGAATTAATGGAAATAATCACAGATTTATTAGGAGTTACCACTCCTTTAATCAATGGTCTAGATGCTGGGATAATTGAATTTTCTTTAGGAAAAATAATCAACATACTCTCATTTATATTTTTCGTATTCTCATTTTTTGTCTCCGCTTTCGTCGTTGCCGCCAATACCTGCTCCACTTGCGTTAAATCTTTATCTTCTCCTCCTAAAATAATTGTCGGTAAATTATTTGTTTGATTAATTTTTGCCTTAATTTTTACCCTATTACTATTATTAAATATTTCAATTTCAGTCACTTCATTAGGGTCGGGTAAAATCTCATCATTAGTATTTAAATCCACAAAGTAATTCAAAGGAATTACGAAACTTCCATCTGATTTTGTCATTGTCATTAATGAATAATATTTTTTTTCAAAATTAAGAAAAACAAATGCATTTTCCACAGCCTTATCAGTATTTATCAACATTACCTTGCCATAAGCCGCTCTTAAATTCGATCTTATATTTCTATTATAAGGCGTTGTAAAAAAAAGTGGTTCCTCCTCTAGTGCCGGAAACATCCCTTCATCTGTCACAATTCGATAATAATATTTTTTGCTCTCGCTTAAGTTACGAATAATAGCATAATGATATATATAGGCCTGTTTTTGATTTGTACTGTCTCTTTCATCAAGAATAAATTTTTCAGGTTTTACTTCGCCATATATAATCGAGCTTTCTTGAGGAACATTAGTTTGCCAAAAAATTCCTACTTCTTGCGGAGACAAATTAACAATTCTATGACTAGCAATTTTAATTTTACTAGCTTTAGAAGTTGTTACATTTCCCGTTTTAAAGAAAAAAGCCATAAAACCCACCAAGGATAAAAGAGCAATTCCAAATAAAATTGGTGAGGTTCCTTTTTTTTGATTAAAATATAAATCGCTATATGACATATAATTATTCGAGTTTTTTTTCTAATAAAATATCCAAAATCTTTTTGCTTATCTTGTAATCCGTCATAGAAATTGGTGCCAATCCAAGATTTTTTTCTTTCCTTGTTTGAATATGATAAATATCAATCACTAACCAAGCAATAATGGTTAAAAAAACCCCTATAGAAATTAATAAAAATTCTTTTTTATTCATAAATAATAACCATTAATAATTAAGCTTACATTAAGTTTTCCGCTATCTGTAGCACCTTTAGTATCGCTGGATATACTAATATTATCAATCGTTTTTAAACGTCTTTGTTCCTGTAAAACCATAATAAAATTATTAATTCCTTCAAAAGAAGTTGTTGTCTCAAAATCTACTTGCACTAATTCTGCCTCATTTCTTTTTCCTTCTTTTTTTAAGTTAATTTCACTTACACTTAATTGATTCACAACAACATTTGATTCTGTTGCAATTTGTCGAATGTTAGAAATTAAACTATTTAACTGAGGAGTAGTTGGAACTGCTTCTTCTATCAAATAAATTTGATCTCGACTACTTTCTAGTAACGTTTGAATATTAATAATTTTATCAATTACGCCATTATATGATTCATCAATGACCTTTAACTCATCTAATTCTTTTTGCAAACTAAAAACAGTTGTAATATTTGGCTTAATCACAACCAGAACAAAAAAAGAAAAAGTTAAGAAGAATATAATCGTGTAACTATAATCTTCAATATTCTTAGCTGTTAATTTTTTTATTAAACTATTTTTATCCATGATTTTACTTAAAACTTGACAAATCAAAAAGAAATTTATAGCCGGTCACGGTTCTTTGAATG
>CAYZAZ010000031.1:5787-12021 GCA_964476545.1 uncultured Gammaproteobacteria bacterium | reverse complement strand
AAAAGCATGGAATATATCGGAACATTTTTTTTACAAAAAAAAATGAGGAGGGAAAGAAATATCAGTTAGATTTTAGTAATTTTTTAGTCAAAGATGAAAATGGAAATAATTATGATTTTTCCCAGTCAATTGTTAATGAAGAAATAAGATTAAAAATAGGTGATGCCGATAAATTTATTACGGGAATGCAGACATATATTATTTCGTATAAAGTAACTGGTGCTTTAACTTATTTTTTAGATCATGATGAGCTTTACTGGAATGTGACGGGTAATAAATGGGAGGTGCCAATATTAAAAGCAAAGACGGAAATATTGATGCCAGAAAATTTAGGGGATCAATCTGTAAATATTGTTTGTTATACAGGAGTTATTGGTTCATCTGAAAAAAATTGTCAATTTATAAATGAAGGAAAAAAGATTATTGTTTCTGCGGTTTCTGAATTAAGTACGACTTCGGGGTTAACGGTTGTTATTGGATTTCCAAAAAATACTGTCGCTGTCCTTGAACCAAAATTGTATATTTCTTTTTGGGAGACACCTTTTGGAAAATTATTAAGCATATTATTAACAATTGGAATTATTTTAGTTGCTTTATTTTGGTACATACTTTTACCTCTTTATATTCCTCTGAAGTGGTATTTATCCGGTCGAGACCCTCGGTTAGTTGGCGTTGGGGAAGTGAGGGCGGGATTTGATCCACCAAAAGATAAAAAAAATAGATTTTTAACTCCGGCTGAGACAGGGGCTTTAATTGATGAATATGTGGACATAAGAGATATTTGTGCGCTGATTGTTGATCTTTCCAGGCGGGGGTATATGAAAATAGTAGAAAAAAAGGGCAAAATATTAGGTTTGGGAAAAAGTTTTGAATTAGTAAAAAATAAAGAAATTGATGACTCTCTTGTTCTCTATGAGAAAACTTTTTTAAATTCGATATTTAGTAGAGTTGATAGATTCGAAATCAAAGGTCATAAAATGTATACAATTGTCGAAAAAGTAAAAACTAATATTTATGAATCATTAGTTGGGGGCGATTTTTTTCCAGAAAATCCCCAAACAGTGCGGACGACTTATTATGTCTGGGCGGGAATAGCTTTATTTACCGGTAATTTTCATTTAGCCATTATTATGTTTATTTTTGCGCGGATCATGCCTAGAAAAACTTTATTTGGAGCAGGCCAGGCGGCTGTAGCACGGTCTTTAAAAAATTTTTTAGTAAGTCAAAGTCGTCAGTTAGCATTTCAGGCGAAAAATCAGATGATGTTTGAGAAACTTTTACCCTATGCAATTGCATATGGCGTGGAAAAAATTTGGGCGGAGCGTTTTAAAGATCTGAATTTACGGAAACCGGATTGGTACGAGGGAGGATCAATGACCCATTTTAATTCTGTTTTGTTGGCGACGAGTTTGAATAATTCTTTTAATTCGATTCGGTCTTCGGCAACTCCGGTAAGATCCAGTACGGGTCATTCTTCGGGATTTAGTGGCGGATTTTCTGGTGGTGGTGGCGGTGGGGGTGGAGGAGGGAGTTGGTGAATCAATAAGTGTCATCCCGAGCGAAGTCATAAGCGCTGTTATTCTTAGTGAAGCTTTAAGCATTGTCATCCCGAGCGAAATCATAAGCATTGTCATCCCGAGCGAAATCATAAGCATTGTCATCCCGAGTGAAGTCGAGGGATCTACAATGGATTTTTTGGAGTAATATCTTTAAAAGTTGGATTAATTTTTTTTATTAGCCAAATTTTTTTATTTCTTCGCCATTTTTTAAGTTGTTTTTCTCGCATGATTGCGTCATTTATATAACTAAATCCTTCAAAATAGATTAATTTTTTGCATTGATATTTTTTGGAAAAACCATCAATTAATTCTAATCTGTGTTCGTTTATTCTTCGTAATAAATTATTTGTTACGCCAATATACAAGGTTCCGGTTGGACTAGATAATATGTAAACATAGTAGTGTTTCATATTTGATTTTACTAGTAATTTATTCCTCGACTTCAAAACTCATCGCTCGGAATGACAATCTGACCATAAAGATTCCTCGACTTCAAAACTCATCGCTCGGAATGACAATTTATTTTTTTTAGACTTTGAAGTCCGGGATATTTGGAGGATTAGAAAGAGGAGTCTCTTCGGGAGTGAGAGGAGCTACTGGAGGAGGAGTTGGATTTGGGACGGTTGGTGTTGGAACTACTGGTTGCGGAGCAGGAGGAGGGGTTGGTTCTGAAATTACAGGTGCTGGTGCGGGTGGTGGAGGAAGTGGTGTTTGTGGAATTGATGCTGGTGGCTCAGATTTTTGAGAGAGAGTATCGAGAACTGAATTTAATGGATTCACAGCTGGTTGAGGTGAGGGGGGCATTGTGGGTTGGACAACTGGTGTTTCGACACTAAATCCTAATTCTTTATCAAACTCATCTTTTGTAAAACCTTTTAGAATAATAATTGAACCATCATCTTTTTCGATTTTAGTCACTGGTGTACCGGCAAAATTATTAGAAACAGCTAGCATTTCAGTTAAGAATTCCTTATTTGTTTCTAAATTTTTTTCTTCATATTGAAGAGTATGGCTAGTTAAATACTCTTTTTCTTGTTTAGAAAATTCGCAGTCAGTAATGGTATAGACAATAATCTTCATTAAATTTCATTATGAGGAAATTTAAAACAAATGTCAAGACCTATTTTATGTGATAGCATTTATTATGATATTGGGGATAAAATTAAAGAAAAAAAAGTTGTTAATTGGCCTTATTATAGCACTAAGTTTTGTTGCTATTTTATTTTTATCTTATTTTCTTCAAATAAAAAAATTAAATAATCAATCTCAAGCAAAGGTCTATTTAAATAAAACTTCAATTGAAAAGCAGAGACAAAAAAGTATTCAATATCGGCCATCAATGCAGTTGATTTATAAAGGAAAATTACTTAACGATCTGAAGCAAGAAGAAAAAATTAATCATGACATTGTTATTTCTTATTTATTTATTGATACTAAGGTTTTTGATTTTTTTTGGGGAAAAAGAAAGAGTACGGTAATTAATGATTTTAAGAAAAAAATTATTAATTCCTGGGAAAAAGAATTAGTTACTCGCAAGATTACTTTTGAAGACAATCCTTCAATTGAATTTGACCCAATGATAAAAACCGATTGTTATGCGGTGACAAACTATAATAATAATAAGAAAGTTTATTTCCCCACAAAGTATTGTGAATCAAGAAACTCATACGTATTGGCGATTACAGGCTTAAATTTAGAAAATAATGATGCGGCAGTTAGTTTAAATCGGATTTGGATAGATTATAAAAACGAAGATTTTTTTAATAAAACGATAAAACATGAGATAGGGCATATTTTAGGAGTGACTGATTTAGATAAAGTTGAAGTTGAAGCTAATGCGATTTTTCCGGCTCACAGTAAAAAAGGATCAGTTTTCGATGATCTTATGTATAGTTGGAATGGGTCTGTTTCTAAATATACGAAGTATATTATTAATCACCCGGAAGACATATATCCGGTGGTAGATAAAATTACTTTTACAAATAGAATTTTTATTGAGAATAGAGTAAGTAAGGCAGAATTTATTTTTTATGAAAATGAAGAGGCCTATCCTCACCGTTTGGGAAAAATTAAAAATACCCCAACCTGCAATGGAAGTATTAAAAACAACATCTTTTTTATTGAACAATGTCCGCTTTTTTACAATCGGATTCTTGATGGATCTTTTCCTGTTGGCTTTGTAATAGTCAAGGCCTATACTCCTTCACCTTTATATTTTTGGTTTTCATTTGACATGATTGATTTGACGATGGCAAAAATAGATGATAAAAAAAGTTTAGAAATTTCATTAGTTCCTTTTAATAAACCGCTAAATTTACTTCCTGATGTTGCTAATTTACCAGTGGCAAATACCATATTATTTGAAATAAATTTTGATTTACAAATTCCTCAAGAGATTAAAAGGGCAATTGTTATTCGGACATATACCGCGCCTTATTATATTTTTTCAGGTATGGAAAAGACACATGGAATATACTCAGCAATTGATTTTTTTAATAAGTCACAAATTAATGGACTAATTTATGATGTAGAAAATTATCCTAATAATGATCCAAACTTTTTCCTAGTTAATTTACATTTAGAATGTTTGGAGCAAACAGATGAAACAAAAGCTTGTTTGGATTACTTAAAGAAACTTAAATTAAGTTATTCTTGTCAAGGGCGAAAAATGGAAAAAGCAGGGGAGAGCTATTGTTTGCAATTAAAAGGAGAGAGGCAAAAAAGTTGTGTTAATAAGGCTGATTTTGTAGCAAAAAATCGGAGCTTAGAAGATGAGGAATTTTGTATTGTTGATACCGGTGGCAAGGTATTAATAGAAATTAAATAGTTTATCGATGTATTGATACATCGATAAATTTTTAGCCTAAGAGTAACCTAAATTGTTATTTTTGTGGACTATAGTCCATAGACAAAATAAGGTAAATGGTTTATTTTAATAAATATGGCTCAATTATCACGTCGTTATTTGAGGCCGGATATATTAAAGAAAATTTTAGATATTTTTATTTCTTCCTTTTCTCGGATTAAAGATGAACAAATGACTCAGAAATTTTTTGAAGAATTTTTAACTTCAACAGAGAGATTAATGTTGGCAAAAAGAATTGTTTGTTTATATTTACTTTATAAAAAAATTAGTCCAAAACAAATTAGTGATTTAATAAAAGTATCAACGGGAACAACCGCAAGATATAAAATTTTGTTGGAAAAAAACACAATCATTCAGGAAATATTTTCCGAAATCTTAGTTAGTGAAAAACTAAGAAAATTTATAGATGTTTTTTTAAACGAATATTTAACTTCTCCACCAACTTTGAGGGGTCTTTTAAAAAAAAGCCCTGATGAACAGACTTCTTACGAGAAAAGAAAAGATATTCCCTTTTAATATTAATTTCGATGTATTGATACATCGTGCGAATGAGTTTGTTTCGCTCTCGTAAATAAGTCTATTCAGGTATATAATTTTTTTATGAGGAGGATTTTATATTTATTATTATCACTAAGCTTATTAGTGGGGGTGATTTTTTTTGTTTTGCCAAAATTCAAAAAACAAAAACAAGAAATATTGCGAGTGAAGCCTGTTCCAACAAAAAAATTGTTAAAAAAAACGAGCTCAATTTTTGTGCCGGAGTGGAGTATTCAGTTAGAAGCAGTTGAAATTAGTTTAAATCAGCCTGTCCTGAGTGAAATCAAAGGGTATGATAGGTTAATTTATTTTGGGAGTGATGAGGAAAAAATTCAAGAATTTAATCAGATGACGCAGAGTCATAAAAATAAGTGGTTGACGATTGTAATGACCAATACAGAAAAAAATACGGAAATTTTAAAAAATTCATCAAGTTGGGTTAAAATAATTGAGGAAAAAATTAATCTAGCCAAAGAAAATGGATTTTTAGGTGTTATTCTTGATTTGGAAGTGAGCGTTATTCCTTTTGATCGGATTACCAATGATATTGTGGATTTTAATAAATCATTTTATTTGGAGGCAAAAAAACAAAATTTAGGATATGGTTTTTTAATTTATGGGGATAAATATTATCGACAAAGACCGTACTTTATGCCGGAAATTGTGAATAATTCAGATGAGATTTTGATTATGGCTTATGATTTTCATAAAAGTCGGGGAGAGCCGGGGCCAAATTTTCCTTTGGCTCGCCGAATCCCGACTAAGTCGGGAGAAGGCGGCCCAGATCTTTATGGCTACGATTTTACGACAATGATTAATGATTTTAAAAAAGAAGTTCCTGTAGAAAAATTAACGGTGATTTTTGGCATGTATGGGTATGATTGGCAGGTAGATGAAAGGCGTTTACCAATAAATCAAGCGAAAGCAATTACACTCGCGGATGTTAAAAAACAGTTTTTGGAAAAGTGTCAGTGGAAAGATTGCGTTATTAAAAGAGACGATCTTTCGGCGGAAATGGAAATTAATTATGTTAAATCACAAGTGGTAAATGAGTTTGGATATTTAGACTATCATATTATTTGGTATGAAGACGAACAGTCAGTTCGGATGAAAAAAAGCTTGCTTGAAAAAGATAAATCTTCGGCTTTAATTTCGCATCAACTTGCAACAATCATTACAAACATCCCGATTGAATTTAACCTAGAAGATTTTGAGATAAAAAACCTCGATTTAGCAATACTCGAAAACTTTTTTGATGAGTTAGAATTTAAG
>CAYZAZ010000031.1:0-5777 GCA_964476545.1 uncultured Gammaproteobacteria bacterium | reverse complement strand
GGGGTATTTTTAGTAGTTAGCAGATAGTAGCTAGTAGTTAGGAAAAAAATACCCTATCTACTGACTACTAACTACTTTTTACTATTTTTAAACGCTCCTAACTCTTTCAGTTTCCACATGAAAAGAGCGCCCTTGCTTCGAGCATTAGAGTCAACGACAAAACGGAGAGCTTGTTCAAGTACTGGACGGGGAATAGTTTTGGCAAATTTTATATATAGACCCTTGCGTTTATCTCCTAATTTTTCAGCTAAATAAACTCCATAAGCTTGAAACTCTCGAGAGACATATTTATCTTCAAGAGGGTTAAATTTTTTTAAAATATCACCGACGGTTTGCATATGATTAATAATTAGTGGTTAGTGATTAGTGGCTAGTGGTTAGTAACCAATAGCTAGTAACCAATAACTAATGACTAATAGTTTGTGGGAGGGATAATAATTTTTTGTACAACTCGATATAATCATTGGCTCTTAAATCCCAGGAAAAATCTTTGGCCATGGCTTGATGAATCATTTTTAAATGTCTTTTTTTATCTGAACGCCAAATTTTTATGGCTTTTTTTAAAGTTGTCTCTAATTCAAATGAAGAATATCTTGAAAAAAGAAATCCATCAACACCATCGATAATCGAATCTTTCAGACCGCCTGTCGCTCGGGCAATGGGGAGTGTGCCATATTTCATAGCAATCATTTGGATTAAGCCACAGGGTTCAAATTTCGAAGGAATAAGAATAAAATCAGATCCGGCATAAATTTGCGAGGCCATTTTAGTATCGAATACAAATTGACAGAAAATATTTTTGGGATAAAAACTAGCAAACCATTTAAAGCGTTCTTCCCAATTTTTTTCACCATGACCCAAAAATACAAATTGGTAGTGGAGAAGATTAAGTCGATTGAGAGCTTTATGAATAATATCGAGTCCTTTTTGTTTAGAATCAAAACGGCCGACAAAACAAATTAAGGGAATTTTTTCATTAATTTCCAAGCCTAATTTTTCTTGTAAATAAGCTTTATTAAATTTTTTTCCTTCAAGAGGCGCGTGAGTAAGATCATAGTGAAAAGGAATGTCTTTATCTTTACTTGGATTGCGTAAATCGGAATTAATACCATTAAGAATTCCAGATAATTTTTGCTTTTCATTTTGTAATATTTCGTCAAGGCCGGCGCCGTATTCCTCTGAAAGAATTTCTTTGGCATATGTGGGTGAAACAGTATTAATTAAATCGCTGTGAACCAATCCCTCCAGAAGAAAGTTGACCTGTTTTTTTTTGATTTCCCATCTAATTACTTGACATTTTGCTGGATTAATTGAAGCTTTAGCAAGTACCTTTAAAGATGTTTTTCCCTGATGATCAAGATTATGAATAGTTAATAAAGTTTTATAAGGAAGCTTTTCATGTTTTATGAAAAAGGGGATAAAACAAGTATGGTGATCGTTGCAATGAATTATTTCCGGTTGCCAGAGGAAATAATTTTTTTTCAGTGCTTCAATCACTGCCATATTAAAAAGCAGAAATGTTTCTCTTGAGGGGATAGCTAAATATTTATCATTTTTAAAAAGATAGATGGGAATTTTTGTTTCTATAAAATGAATTTGGGATAGAGTGATTTCGACTTTTTCATTATTAAATAAAATAAAAAATTTTTTTAGAATTTTTTTAGTCATTCCTTGTTTGTTTAGGGCTTTGTATTCGGGTAAAACAACACGGATATCAATACCTTTGGTAAAAAGAGCTTTGGGTAGAGAGCGGGCAATATCACCCAAACCGCCGAGTTGAAAAAAAGGAGCCATTTCCCAAACAGCAAAAAGGATTTTCATAAATTAAATTAATGAGTTAATAGTTTCGAAATATTGTTTTCCGATGATTGTTTCTGAAAATCTTTTTTCGACATCTTTTCGACAAGACAAGCGATCGATTTGATCTATTATTTTTATTTTATCAGCCATTTGTTCAACGTTTTCGACAAGGTAGCCATTCATGTTATTTTCAATTATTTCTTTGGGTCCCCCATGTGGGTAGGCGATGACAGGTGTGCCACAACTTAAAGCTTCAATTAAAACTAAACCAAATGGCTCCTGCCATTTAATGGGAAATAAAAATACTTTAGCGTTTCTATAAAGTTCTATTTTTTCCTGAAAATTTAATTCGCCTTTGTAAACGACATTTGTATTATTAATTAATGGCTTGATTTCTTTTTCAAAGTATTCAATGTCTCTAATTTTTCCGGCCAAAATTAATGGGATTTCTGCTTTTTGGCAGGCAAGAATTGTGTCTTTTTGATTTTTATGATAACCAATGGTCGAAATCATTAAGGCATAATTTTTTGGTTTATTATTGTAGGGAAAAAGGGTTGGATTAATGGGATTATAAATTGTTGATAGATAATTTAAATCGGGGAAATTTTCTTCTTGGGCCTGAGAAATAGTGATAATATTTGTTTGATAATTTTTAAAAATCTGGGCTAATTCGGGAAAGATATTAAGATGCATGACATTGACAATTTTTTTTCCTAAAAGATTTGCTAGTGGAATGAGGGCGGTTTCTCCCCGTAGATTATTTAAAATAATTTGGTAGTCATCTTTTCTTTCGATCATTAATTTTTGAATTAAAGCCAAATTAACTTGTTCGATACGAATTTTTCTTGAAGCTTCGATTTGGGAAAGGTCAGTTTTTAATGAGTCCTCCTGATTGCCAAAACCAGTGCCACCACCAATTTCTATAAATTCAATATTTTTTAGAATTAAATTTATTTTTTGTTCTTTTTCAAATATTAGTTCGGCTTTAAAATTATTTTTTGTTCCTTTGGCACCAATAAAAATAAGCGGAAGGTTGTGGATGGCCAGATGTTTTGCTTGGTAGTAGGCGACTCTTTCGGTGCCTCCTTGTTTGTCTGGAGGACAAGGCGAGACAATTGAACCCAGTAATAGTATTTTTTTCATTTTTTATTGGGAACGGCAAATTTTTGGTAAATGTTAGTAAATTTTTGACTAATCATTTCCCAGGAAAATTTTTCTTC
Source organism: uncultured Gammaproteobacteria bacterium (assembly GCA_964476545.1). GTDB lineage: Bacteria > Patescibacteriota > Microgenomatia > UBA1406 > GWC2-37-13 > CAYZAZ01. The sequence continues at coordinate 2,757 of CAYZAZ010000031.1, read as the reverse complement.
AGCAATTTGGCGGGCTTTGCGAGCCATTTTTAATCTGATTTCTTCATTATTTAAAAGATAGTTTACTTTTTCAGCGATGTCTTTGCTGTTTCTTGGTTTGATGAAGAGACCGTTTTTTCCATCTTTGACAGCAAGGGGAATTCCACCTTTTCTGGTTACCACAACTGGAGTTTCGCAAGCCATGGCTTCAAGAATAACTAAACCTAAGGGTTCATCCCAGATTGATGGGGCAACAAAAACATCGGCTCGACTATAGAATTTAACCAAAAAATCATTACCTTTTCCTAAGTGGCCAAGAAAGCGGACATTTTTTATTTTTTCATCTTTGACAATTTTCTCTAAATTTTTTCGCTCAGACCCGTCACCTAAAATAATAATTTCGCCATTAATTTTTTTAGCAGCCCGGACTAAATATTTTACTCCTTTATAAGAAGTTAATTTTCCAGCAAAGACGATTACCCTTTTTCCTTTTAAATTAAATTCACGATCAATATCTGCTGTTTGGACTTTTTTAAAACGATTAATATCGACTCCTCCAGGAATCATGCGAATTTGTCGGCGGTATTCGTCGCCAAAGACCTTTAACATCCAATCTTTTGTGTAATATGAATTGGGAATAATGCGACGAGCACGACGAAGAGCATCTATTGTAAGAGCGATATAACGCTTATCTTTTTGGGCTGTGGGCAATTCTGAACCATGGATAGAAATAACATAGGGAACAAGATAGGTTGATTTAATAAAGCGGGCGGCCCAGGAAAAAGGGAAAGCATGATGAACGTGAATAATATTGGGCTTAAAATCTTCCACAGCATCGACGGCGTGATTTAAAAAACATTTGTAAATTTGAAGAATTTCTCGATGGGAAATATCTTTGTAAAGACGGCAATTTTTCCACTCAGGATGGCCGGTAAAGGCGACATTAAAAGGTAAGCGTATGGGATATATTTTTACACCATTGAGTGGTCGATTGTCGGGACAAACCATAGCGACGTGATGGTGTTTATTTACTTCTCGAGCGAGATAACGGGCGTAAGTACCAGAACCAGATCCATAAAGAGGAAATGTTTGGAGGTATAAAATTCTTAATTTTTTATTTTCCATTTATTTTATTAATTTTATGAATTAAGTTTTATTTTTAAAAAATATTACTATGTTGATGATATATTGATGATATTTTAGCATAAAGTTATTTTTTTTCCCTGTCAATGCCAATCTTTGGCAACCGCTCCGGTTAAAATAAGGTTGGTATATCGACCTAAATTAGGTTATTATTACAAGCTAAATAACTCAAAATGTGGACTATAGTCCATAGACAAATTGAAAAAATTATTCAAAAATATTTAAATGGGAAAATTTGTTAATGGAGAAATCTACCATGTTTTTAATAAAAGTATTGCCTCATATGGCATTTTTAAAGATATAAATAATGGTGAAAGATTTTTAGAAGCTTTAGATTATTATAATAAATTGATTTCACACTATAGTTTGTCAGGGGCAAAAAAATTAAAAAAATATACATATACGAATCTTCTTGATGAAAGAAAAGATCACATTGTTGATTTTATTAGTTATTGTATTATGCCTGATCATTATCATTTATTAGTGAAATTGCAAAGTGGTTCACTTTCAAAATATATTAATGATATTGAAAATAGCTTTACAAGGTTTTTTAATATTAAATTTGATAGAAAAGGACCACTTTGGCAAACTCACTTTAAATCAGTATTAATAGAAAATAATGATCAGTTACTTCATGTAAGTAGATATATTCATCTTAATCCAACAACGGGGGAATTGGTAAAAAAACCTGGTGATTGGATTTTATCTTCATATAACGATTTGGTTAAAGGAAATTATCTTGAAAAAATAAAAGAGATTTCTATTAAAAGTAAAAATATTTATAAAAAATTTGTCGAAGATCAGCAAGACTATCAATTAAAATTGAAACAAATAAAGAGAAAATTATTAGATTAGGTTGTTATGCCAATCTTTTTTTAACCGCTCCGGTTAGAAAAGGGTGGCTAGAAATTCCTTTTGGATTCTGGCAAATATTTTTGGAAAAAGTTCATCTAGAATTATTTTTTCTTCGGGGTGAAAATTTTTAAGGACGTAACTTTCGCCGGGGATAAGGCGATCTGCTGATCCCACTGATGTTTCAAAGTAAGCGGGACGATTATCGACGCCAATTCTCACTCGCCAAAAATTATTGGTTTTTAAATTTTGTTCAATTGAAGTGATGCCATTATGGAGTTTTGGTCCGCGACCAAGATCAATGCGAAATTTACCAAGGGGAATATCGAGATCGTCGTGAATGATAATTAAGCTAGTAGTGAGTAGTTGGTAGTTAGTGGTTAGGTGTTTAACTGCGCGACCGGAATGGTTCATGAAGGTTTGAGGTTTAGCTATTACGATCTCGTTATGATCATAGTCAAGTCGTAATATTTCTGATTTTGAATATTGATCAATTTTAAATTTGAGATTTGCCTCGCCCATCGAAGCCCTTGGGCGAAGTTGGGAGTTTTGAGATTGCAGGTTTTTTATTAAATAATCAATAAATAAAAATCCAGCATTGTGCCGATTATTTTCATATTTTTCTCCCGGATTTCCCAAGCCTACAATTAAATGCATATGTGTAAATTATACATTGATTTTACTTTTAAAAATAAGTAGTATGAATATAGTCTATAAATATCAAATATCAAAAATTAAAATGCAAAATGACATATTAAAAATCAAATATTTAAATTTTGATTT
>CAYZAZ010000030.1:893-12598 GCA_964476545.1 uncultured Gammaproteobacteria bacterium | reverse complement strand
TGAGCTATAGACCCTGAATGTTTATTTTATCAATCTAAGGCTTTTTTATCAAGGTCACCTTCCAGTCAGGAAAAAAGACTTTAATTGCTTCGGAGACATTACCTATAAAATAAACTTGAATATCTTTTTTTATCTGCTCTTCAACTTCTGTTTCAAACTCATGTTTATTGGCGATTGGTAAAACAAATGTTTTCACTCCCATTTGATACGCCGAATTAATCTTCGCCTTCACTCCCCCAATCACCAATGCATTTCCCCTTAAATCAACTTCACCTGTAATACCATAATTTTGAGGAATCGCAATATTTTTTATCGCAGACAATGTCGCTAAAATTATTCCTAACCCAGCTGATGGTCCATCTTTCCTTTGCGCCGTACTTGGCGCATGAATATAAAAATCATGATTAGAAAAATAATTATCTGCAATATCTAATTCTCGCGCTTTACTTTTAATATATCCAAAAGCGACCGTGATCGATTGCCTAAAAACATCTTGCACAGATCCAGTCACTACCATTTTCCCCTTTCCTTTAATTATATTAATCTGCAATGATCCTTTTTTCCCACCGACAACTGATCCCGTATCATCATGTAAAACTGACAGTACATTAATTTCTCCAACAATTGAAGATAAAGGATCAAAGGCATTATCAATTTCAGAATCAAGTTCGATATAATTGGCAATATTTGCTTGATTAATTATAAACGGCTTTGGTAAATCAATTGGATTTTTTAATTTTTCTACTAAAAATTTTCTAAGCAATTTATTTATTGTTTGTTTTATTCTCCTCATTCCTCCATCAAATTTAAAATTCTTGACAATTTCCAGAACTACCTCGTCTTCAATTATTAAATCTTCCGAAGATAAGCCTGTTTCCCTTAATTCACCTGGAATAATAAATTGTTTAGTTATATCATTTTTTTCCAAGATTGAATAAGGATCGATATGAATAATTTCCAATCTATTATAAAGCGCTAAAGGTAAACCTGAATAATAATTAGCCGTTGCAATAAAAAGAATTTGACTTAAATCTAAAGGAATTTCCATATAAGCATCTTTAAACTCGTTATTTTGATTGGGATCTAAAATTTCAAGCAATGCCGCTCTTACCTGATCACCCCTGTGACCTGAAATTTTATCAATTTCATCAAGAATAATTACTGGGTTCATTGATTTAGCTCTAATTAAAGCTTTGGTAATCTGACCTGGCTCAGCTCCGATCCAGCCCCTTCTTTGACCCCTTAAAATCGTCACATCATCAATTCCACCAAGAGGAATTGAGGTACATTTTCTTTTTAAAATCTTAGCGGCATTTTGAGCAAATAAAGTCTTTCCTGTTCCCGGTGAACCAATCAAACAAAGAATTGGTCCTTTATTTACCTTTTTATTCAAAGATACCGCTAAATATTCAATTAATCGATCTTTCGCTTCCTTCATCCCGTATTGAATTTCATCAAGGTCTACTTTCATTTTATTAATATTCTGTTGACTTTCATCATGCTTTCCCCAGGGAATACTCACGACCGTATCTAAATATGTTTGTAAACTCGCCTTTTCCGAACTTTCTGTCTTAATCGATTCTAAAATACCAATTTTTTTTGTAATTTCTTCCTTTACCTCATCGGTCATACCCTGGACTTCATCTAAAAATTTCCTATACTTGCCAACTAATAAATTATTCACATTTACCCTTCCTTGAATTTGCTGTCTACCTGATATATTTTTTATTGAAATATCTGTCGAATAATAATAGCTCTCAAGGGCTTCTTCAATAATTTTCAATCTATCTTTCATATCTAAAGTCATAAAAAAACTTTCTGCTTTTTCAATTGCAATAGCTCTTTTTGAAAGAAGAAAAGAAAAAATACTATTTATCAGTTCTTCTAATGAGCTAATCCCATAAAATTCTGGTAACAACTCACTTATGGTTAATTTTTGAAGTACTTTATCTAATTTTCCAATTATTTCTTTTTTCATCAACTTAAAATCGCAATCATCTTTTTTTAAATGCAAGACAGAATAAGAAATCATCTGCGTTTTTGGATCAAATTCATGAATTCGGACTTCATTAATGACTTTTAACTGTAAGCGTTGCTTTTCACTCTCAGATTCACTAATAATTACATTTACTCCTGAACCCACCGGAATAACTTTTTCCATGCATTGACACAAATAAGCCCAAGGATATAAATCTTCTTTTGTTTCTGATCTTTTCAATTTATCTTTAGGAATAACCACAATAACATATCCTTCACTAATAATTGCCTTAGCTTTTTTTAAAGAAAGAGAAATTTGAAAAATTCTATTTTTAGTAATAAAAACTGAGGGAATTCTCATGACTATTCCCTGTTTTATTTTTATTTCTGATTGATTCTGTGTTGTAGTCATATTTCAATTATTGATACATTATATAATAAAAAGGTTTTCACTTGCACAATTACAGATAATATATTACTCTTACTTAATGTTTTTTATTATCATCGCCTCACTTCTCTGGAGCTTTGACGGAATTTTGCGCGTTAGTCTTTATTCTCTCCCCCCAGCGGTCATTGTTTTTTTAGAACACTTATTAGGTGTACTCATTCTTTTTCCTTTTGTTTTTAAAAATCTCAAAGAAATAAAAAACATTTCTAAAAAAGAATGGTTGGCAATTATTATCGTCAGTCTCTTCTCTGGTGCCTTAGGCACAATATTTTATACTTCAGCTCTAACCAAAGTAAACTATATTCAATTCTCTGTCGTCGTTCTCCTCCAACAACTTCAACCCATCTGGGCGATTACAACCGCCGCCATTTTACTTAAAGAAAAAATATCCAAAAAATTTCTTATCTGGGCGCTACTGGCTATTATCGCCTCATATTTCGTCACCTTTAAAGACTTAAAAGTAAATATTGGATCTGGAAATGGCACTCTAATCGCCGCTCTTCTTGCCCTCTCCGCAGGAATTATGTGGGGCACCTCAACTTCCTTTTCTAAAATTGTTCTAAAAAAAGTTTCTTTTAAAATTGCTACCTTCTTGCGCTTTCTCTTTGCCCCTTTATTTGCTTTTATTTTTATTTTATTTCTTAAACAAACAAATTCATTTATACAAATTAACACTTCCCAATGGTTCACTTTATTAACAATAACTTTAACAACCGGTATGGTCGCCTTATTAATTTATTATTTTGGCCTCAAAAAAACTCCCGCCAAAATCAGTGCCATTTGCGAACTTACCTGGCCAGTATCGGCAATTTTTATTGACCTTTTCTATTTTAAACATTCACTCTCTTTGACCCAGATACTCGGCGCAATCGTTGTCTTATTTGCAATTTATAAAATTTCAACGATTAATAAATCAAACTAATAGTTATTGGTTATTGGTTATTTCACAATAGATAATAACTAATAGATAGTAAACAATAAATATGTGGTATCACTCAAAAGTTTTCCATGGTTCCCAAACCGGTAAAAAAATTGGTTTTCCAACTATTAACCTAGATCCGACAATTATCACGGACGATATTAAAACAGGTATTTACTCTGCCCAAGTCAAATACCAAAATAAAATTTATTTAGGCGCCCTCTATTTTGGCCCCCGCCTGGTTAAAAATGAAACCAATAATATTTTAGAAATCCATATCCTCAATTTCGATCAAATAATTTATGGAGAAGAAATTGAGTTTGTTATTGGAAAATATATCCGGGGAGTAATAAATTTTAAAACCTTTAAAGAACTAAAAAACCAGATTGAACAAGATATTGCCGGTATTAAACAGTTAAAATAATTTTTTTTACCTCCTCAATATTATTTACTTCCGTTAGCCTCTCCCTCATCTGTGCCGCCCCATCAAAACCTTTACAATACCATGCTAAATGTTTTCTCATTGATAAAAAATTTCCATTTGAATAATATTCAAGATACTTTTCACATTGCTCTACCATTACCGCAAACCTTTCCTCAATTGTGGGAATTTTATTAACAAATAACCAGGGATTCCCCCAAGTTGCTCGACCAATTAAAACACCATCAACTTTATACTTCTCACATTTTTCTACCGCCTCATCTCTTGTTCTGACATCACCATTTCCTAAAATTATTATCTTACTTTTTTTTGCTAACTCTCCCGCTTTAGCAATTTCCTCCCAATTTGCTTCACCTGTAGATATCTGATTCAAAGTCCGACCGTGTAAAGATATAACATCGATTTCTGTTTCCAAAAGTTGAGAAATCCATTCTGTCGTAATTATTTTGTCATAACCAATCCTTGTTTTTACCGAAACAGGTAATTTTCCTGCACCCCGTTTAGTTTCTGAAATAATTTTTTTTACCAATAACGGTTGTAAAATTAATCCTGCGCCCCCGCCTTTTTTTACTACGTTGCGATCCGGACAACCCATATTAATATCAATACCTTCATAACCCAATTTTTGAGCAAACTGCGCCGCCTGGTAAAAACTCTCCGGATTACTCCCAAAAAATTGCACAACTGTTGGTGCTTTTGTTTTATAATAAATAAGATTATCTGTGAATTTTTTATTTGCTCGAACAATCGCCTCCACTGGAAAAAACTCAGTAAATATCACATCTGGTAATCCGTATTTATCAGTAATAAAACGAAAGGCAGAGTCAGTAACCCCGTCCATTGGCGCCAAGCCAACAATTGGTTTTTTCAACTTTTGCCAAAAATTACTTACCATAAAATAATTATATCCTAACAAAGAGCACGTAACACGTAACATGAAACATGAAACAAGGGGTAACAACAAAATGGCTAATATCTAATATCCAATAGCTAATAACCCTTAGCCATTTTTCCTCTTGCAATCAGTTTCTATTTTCCTTAAAATAATTTATAACCTATAAATAAAAGTCTATCAATGGAAAAATATTCTCCTATTTTAAAAATAATCTTCAGATTTCTTCTCATTCCAGTTATTATTATTATTCTCTATTTATCATATTTTTTCCTTTATCAAGAAGGAATGCAACGTAGATCCAAGGCCAGTATCGGAGCCCAATACAATGTTTTTGTCTCTATTAACGATGTCAATCCCAAACAAATTTCAAAATATATTTGGGGAGCAAATTTTTGGCAAGCCAAAAATACTCCTAATGCGGCATATTCCCATTTCCAAAATTTTAATACTCAAGCCCATAAAAAATTAGGTATTACTCAATATCGCTATGGAGGAGAATTAAACAGTCCTTTAAGTACTATTCAAAACGGCGTTGAAATAATTGTCAAAGCAATAAAAAATATATCTGCTCCAAATACGATTACAAATCGATATCAAATCCCCATTTCAAAAACCTATTCTTTTGCAACTTCCATTAATGCCGATATTTTATTTTTAGCCAATACTGAAATTGATCCCAGTATTAGTAATGCGGTTGGCGATTCCAATGCTTATCCAAATCTTGGCTCTATCACAGCTAATCAAATACGACTTATTTCTGACCTTGAAACCCTTCTCAGCACATCACAAGGAAAAAAAATTAAATTTATTGAACTTGGTAATGAACCCTGGGCTCATTGGAATCCCCAAAAATATGTTGATAATGTGCTTAAATTTGCCCGGGCCATAAAAAAAATTAACCCCAATATCCAAGTTGGCATTGTAGGATACCCTTCAACAGGAAACAATATTATTCCAGAACAACAAATAATTTCCACTGAAGAAAGAACATGGACTGATGCAATAAAAAATGCTTTAACTAAAATGTGTGGCAACGTAAGATGTTTTGATTTTGTAACTGACCATCAATATTTTTATCAAGGAACCACTTCATCAATCGATATGGCAATTCCATCAGGATTAAATTTAACAATACCCAGTCAAAATTCTTTATTACCTAAATATCAATATTTAAAAAATAGCTATTACACATACGATGGAAAAGGCGCTATTAATTTTGCTTGCCCCCTTAGCTTTGAACGCAACGGGCTTCAATCTGGATACGACTGTACAACCAATACTCCAGTTAATATAACAAATTTACGAAAGAGTGGCGGTGATGAAAATTACGTTGGTCATGCCGGTCATATTTATTTTAATTCTCAAGGAAAACAAATGTATAATCAGATAAGAGTCGCCAATGATAATCTGACCTTATATAGTAGCTTTTGTCCTGTAGGTGAAACCGATATCCTTTGGTCTCAATGCTCTCCATACACCCCATCCCAATCGCCCGTTGGACCAATTAATGATATCGACCACTTAATGTTTATTACCGACACAAATCAATCTGCACTTCGTAAACTTTATGCCAAAACTGACGGTACAATCATGGAACAATTCTGCCTAATTGATTCTCAAAACTCTAACTATAAAGAAAATTGTACCGAATGGAAACAATCAACCAAACCCATTAATAATAATGCGGACAATAAAATCATCGGTATTAATAGTGCCTTTTGGTTAGGAAAATTAACTAATATCAATGCTCCATTCAAATATAATATTCGAGAATGGTATATATATGAAAATAAAACAAATTCAGTATTTTCTCAATCTTGTACCGTTAGAAGTTATAATAAAAAATTAATTGTCTCACCCAGTGAACTTGAAGACGCTATCTTATGCGATAACAATATTAAAGAAAATCGGAATATTAACTTAACTTCAGAACAAGATATTGAAACTTACCGTGCGCTTAATATGTATACTTTTTTTAGCAATACCGTTTTTCCAGAAATTGAAAGAACTGAAGGAATTGCAGCAGTTTACGCTAATCAAGAACTTGATCAGCGCCTAACAGCTCAAATAAACAAATATGCACCAGCTGACTTAGCAATTACTGAGTGGAATCTAAAATGTTGGGACACACCTGGTGGATCACCAATAAATAAATCAGTTGATACTATTGACCAAGCTTTTTATGTCGCCGAATCTTTAATTAAAATGGCTGAGAAAAAAATAAAATATGCTAATATTCATGATATTTCTGATATTAATAATCCGTATAACTGTAGCCTTTTTAATAAACAAACCGCCAATAACTATGAATTAACAGCCGCTGGAGAAGCTTTTGCATTAACTTCTGTCTTGGCCGATGGCCAACTCCTGATGACAAATACATTAGGTTCACCTCAAAGAACAATTTCCAAAACCAGAAATTGCAAATCTGCCGCCTGTCTTATTGGAGGCTATACAATTGATTCATTGAAAACTTTTGCCGGATATTCAAATGATAAAACTAAATTATATGTCTATTTATTTAACCACGACCTTACTAAAAATTTATCTGTTTCTCTTAAATTACCTCAATCCTTACAAAATAGAGCTTTAAAATACTCAATTTCTGAATATTTTGGAGCTAAATTCGGTGCAAAAACATGGGTAAAAACTGAAACAAATAATTTAACCACAACATTAAATCAAGATTCTAAAATTAACGTTCCTCCAGTTTCAATTATAAGAGTTGATTTTGATATCGCTCAAGCACAAATCACACCTTCACCGACAAAAACCCCAACTCCAACTCCAAAACCAACAAACAAATCCACCGTTATTTTAAAACCAACAATTTTCCGCTTCCCCTCACGCATCATTCTCCCCCCCAGCAAAATTACTCCAACGTCAAAAATTAAACAACCCCTACAACAAATCGATGAATTAATTATTCGCTGAGTAAAGCATTCATGAAACCATATTGTTATGTTTATAAAAAAAAAGCTCCTACCGTTAATTTTTCTAAATATTTATTAATTCAAATTTTTTTATTTTTTATTCTTTTAATCGGCTATTTATTTTTAGGAAAAATTACGACACCGAAGTATACAGTTTTATCTCAAATAAAATCTCCTGTCATGGCCCAAGAAGAACCAACCGTTCTTGGTGTAACAACAATTATGAATCAAACGCCTAGCCAAATACCAACTCAGACACCAACCCCTTTACCAACATTAACTCCAACCTCAGTTATTTTTTCCACTCCAAAAAATAATTACACCATCGCTATCTTTGGTGATTCTATGATTGATACCATGGGTGAACGCTTAGAATACCTAGAACACTCACTCAAAAAAAAATATCCCAAGACAAATTTTCAACTTTATAATTATGGCATTGGCGCCCAAACCGTTGAACAAGGAGTTGCGCGTTTAAATTCTTCTCTTGATTACAAAGACCGCCATTACCCCCCCCTTACCCAGATTAATCCAGATATTATCATCCTCGGTTCTTTTGCCTACAATCCATTTTCTCCCTATAATCGAGATCAACACTGGCTTCAATTAACAAAATTGACTGAAGAAGCCAAAAAAATTACTCCCAATATTTATTTACTGGCCGAGATTGCACCGCTTCGCTCAGATTTTGGCAAAGGGCCAGGGGGAGTTAACTGGGAAACAAATACTGCCTGGACACATTCAGGTCACATTATTGAACAACTAGAAAATGTTCTTGGACTTTCAAAAACTTTAAATATACCAATTATTGACGCCTATACTCCTTCAGGTGGAAAAAAAATATATGTTAACCCACATGATGGGATTCATCCCTCAGTCGCTGGTCATGAATTCACCGCCGACATAATTACTGAAAAATTAATCTTTAATTAATTTCCGATAGACTAATTACAGGCCTAAATCCGAAGATATTTTTTGCATTGCAGTCAAACAAATTTCAACAAATTTTTCTAAAGGTAAGTCTAATCCATCTGGCAAACTACACATTTTTATTTCTTCTCTCCGAGTCCCAGCGGCAAATCTAGGCTCTTTCAAAAGTCTTTTCATTACTGATTTTAATTTTACGTCCGCTAATTTTTTTGAAGGATAAATTAATGCTACAGCCGTGATTAATCCAGTCAAACTATCAGCACAAAATATCGACCACTCGGCTTTATTTTTTGGCTTATATCCGGTTAATTCCGGCGCATGCGCTTTGATAATATTATGTACTGTTTCCGAAATTGTTAAATCATATTTTGCCAAGACTTCTAAAGTTCTTTTTGGATGGTCTGGTTTAAATTCTCCCGAAAAATCAATATCATGAATTAATCCCGCCAAAGTCCAATCTTCTCTTATTCCAAGTGAGGTCGAAAGATTTTGTTGCAAAAAATAATCATACAATCCGCCCATACACGCCTCAAGCGCCAAACTATGACGAAAAATATTCAACTCTAATTGTTTTTGCAACGCTTCAATATATTTTTGTCTGTCCATATGATAATAAAATCAAAAATCAAATATTAAATATTATTGCAAAACAATATTAAGTATCTTCCCCGGCACATATATTACTTTATATTTTTTTCCCTCTAAATATTTCTTCACCTTCTCGTCTTCTAAAGCTTTTTTCTCAACATAACTCTGATTTTTAGATTCTGAATTTTGAATTGTTATTGTTCCCTTTAATTTCCCATTTACCTGCACTGGAATTGTAATTTCTTCTTCAACTATTTCATCTTTGCTCACATCCGGCCATTTTGATAAATGAATAGATTCTTTTTCTCCAAAAATATTTCGCCAAATTTCCTCCGTCATAAATGGCGCAAACGGCGCCAATATTTTTAGAAAATCCTTTGCACTTTCTCTTGATAAACTTTGACATTTGACATTTGAGTTTTGACATTGAACGCTTTTTTCAAAAGCGTTCACAAACTCCATCATCGATGCAATCGCAGTATTGAATTTAACTTCTGGAATATCAGCTGTCACTTTTTTAATAGTTTTTTTTAATTTAATAATTAACTGTTTATCTTCGCTTATTTGAATTTCTGATTTATATTGTTGAAATAAATTCCAAATGCGCTTTATAAAGCGATAGCTTCCCTGTAGTGACTTTGTTGACCAAGATATTTCCTGATTAAATGGCGCCATAAACATTTCATAAATTCGAAGCGCATCTGCACCAAATTCTGCAATCACATCATCAGGATTAATTACATTTCCCCACGATTTACTCATTTTCCGATGATCCTCGGCCAAAATCATTCCTTGATTACGTAATCTCAAAAATGGTTCTTTAAAATCCAAAAGTTTTAAATCGTAAAGTGCTTTCACCCAAAATCGAGAATATAATAAATGAAGAACCGCATGTTCTGCGCCACCTAAATACCAGTCAACTGGTAATAAATTACCGAAATTTTTAATTTTTAATTTCCATTCATCTGTCAAAGATTGCTTCGTCACTTCGTGACTCGCAATGACATTATTCTCACTTTGCATTACAAAGCGAATGAAGTACCAACATGATCCCGCCCAGTTGGGCATTGTATCTGTTTCCCGCTTAGCTCTCCCCCCACATTTTGGACATTTAGTATTTACAAATTCTGGAATAACAGATAAAGGTGACTCCCCCGTTTCCGTCGGTTCATATGATTTCACATAAGGAAGTTTTAAAGGTAATTGATCTTCAGGTAAGGGAAACCAGCCAGTCATATTGTCATCGCGAGGAACCGAAGGCGACGTGGCGATCTCTTTTTGAGATTGCTTCGCGGAGTTTACGGTGAGTGAAATCGAACCGCTCGCAATGACATTACCCCCGTCATTTGCACAATTTGAACAAAAAATCATCGGAATTGGTTCACCCCAGTACCTTTGTCTTGAAAAAATCCAATCACGCAGATGATAAGTCGAAACTCTTTTCCCCCAACCTTTTTCTTCAATATAGTCCATTGTTTTTTGCAAACCATCAGAAAAATTTAATCCGTCTAAAAATTTAGAATTCACCATTTTTCCTTTCATCCCTTTCACAATAACCTGTTTTAATTCTTTTATTTCAGTCATATCCCCATCTTCCCCAACAACGACACGTTTAATTGGTAAGTTAAATTTTTTAGCAAATTCAAAATCTTTATAATCATGACCCGGACAACCTTGAACAGCTCCTGTCCCAACATGAGTTAATACAAAATCAGCGATATAAATTGGAACATCCCATTCAGCTACAGGATTATATGCATAAAATCCAGTAAAAACTCCCGTCTTTTCTCTATTATCATTTAGTCTTTCTTGCTCTGATATTTCTGCTGCAGATTTCACATATTTTTTTATCTCCACTAAATTTGTTTCATTATTTTTTATCTTCCCTGCTAATATTTTTTTAACAAATTCATGTTCTGGCGAAATAACAATAAATGTCATGCCAAAATTTACTGGTGCTGTTGTAAAACAAGTAATTTCATCAATTATTTTTTTAGTCATTCCGGCTATGTCCTGAGCTTGTCGAAGGACTTGACCGGAATCGTTGTTTAACGACGATTCTGGAGTCGCTTCGCTCCCCAGAATGACGTTATACTTGATATTAATTCCCTCTTTTTTCCCTATCCAATTTTTTTGCATTTCAAGAATTCCCTTTGGCCAATCCAATCCGTCTAAATCAGATAACAAACGATCAGCATATTTTGTAATTCTAAAAACCCATTGAGGTAAATCTCTTTTTTCAATTTTGTTTCCACACCTTTCATGGGTTCCATCGGCTAACACTTCTTCTTCAGCAAGTCCCGTCTTACATTTGGGACAATAATTAATCGGAGCGTTTTTTTTATATAAAAGTCCCATTTTATAAAACTGAATAAAAAGCCACTGAGTCCATTTATAGTATTCTGGATCGGTTGTCGTAAACTCTCGATCCCAATCATAAGAAAACCCCAATGACTTCATTTGTTTTTTAAAGGTCGCAATATGTTCCGGCACCATATCCATGGGATTTTTTTTTGCTTTAACCGCCGCATTTTCTGCGGGTAAACCAAAAGCATCCCAACCCATCGGATGCA
>CAYZAZ010000030.1:0-883 GCA_964476545.1 uncultured Gammaproteobacteria bacterium | reverse complement strand
CCGGTATAATTACGAACGTGACCCACATGTAGACCAGCCCCTGAAGGATAAGGAAACATGGCAAGAACATAGGATTTTTTTAAGTGATCAGTGACTAGTGATTGGTGACTAGTTGCGAAGGTTTTTTCTTTGTCCCAAATACTCACCCACTTTTCTTCAAATTCTTTTGGAAAATATTTTTTAATCATGATTGTATTTTATAAAATTTAAGATGAGTTAACAAGAAGAAAAAATTACTTATAATGAACGGTGACAGCCAAAATTTCTATTTTTTGTTTATCTGGCCTAAATATAAATAATCCTCTATATTTATTATCAATTCGAAAACTATAAACACCATATTCTTTAGGATTAAGAAGCTCTACCTTTAAACTTGAATGTTTTAAATTAAATTGAAGTAGTCCAACTTGTTTATTAAATTTATTTAGAAGACCATGTTTTTTAATTTTTTCATTAACCTTTTTTGATAAAGGTAAAATATCCATAGATCACAATTTAAAATAATCGCTCGTTTTAAGACCATCTTCTAAATCCTTAAGAAACGCTTGAGAATATTTTTTATTTTTTTTAAAAGCTGTCAAAATTGTTTTTATCGATTTTGTTTTTGGCATAATAAAAGGATAGGTTGAAGCCACTTCTACCAATTCAGGTTTTCTAATTAAAAGCCTAATTATTGATCTAACAAACTCACTCCGATTTGCAAAACCAAACTTAGTCACAAAATTATCGACGAGATTAACTTGATCTGATGGTAAGGATATATTAATAGTACTCATATTATTTATATAATAACAAACTTTGCCAAGCTTTGTCAAGTATCGATTGATCATTTGTTACAACTTTATGATAATGTCATAGTTAACCACGTGAAAATGTCACCCCT
>CAYZAZ010000029.1:10081-12737 GCA_964476545.1 uncultured Gammaproteobacteria bacterium | reverse complement strand
CCGCATGGGAGACACCACCTTACTTTATTTAGCAAATCGTCGCGGTGCACCCGCTATTTACAAAGACCCACAAGAATTAAAAAGCATGGGTTACAAATATTTAGTAACATCTAATCGAGAAAGAATAGAAGATTATAAAACAACCAATTTATATCAACTTCTTTTTGACAACAATCAATTTGCTATTTTTGCCTTATGATCCCACTCCGCCTTAAGGCTTCGTTAGGGATCATACCCAACGAAGCTAAAAAAATTATAATTTTTTTTAGCAAAGTGGTATGAAGATTCTCATGCTAACTCCATATCTGCCTTATCCCCCAGTTTCCGGGGGCCAAATTCGCACTCTTAACCTTTTAAAATATCTTTCTAAAAATCATGACGTAACTTTAGTTTCTTTATACAAAAGCAATTCCGAAAAAAAATACTCGACTCACCTCAGTTCTTACTGTTCCAAAGTCTATGTTTGTAAAAGAGCGGAGAAACCATGGCAATTTAATATATTAGCCAAAGCAATTTTCACTCCCAAACCGCTTTTGATTGTACGCAATTTTTCTCAGGAAGCTTTACTTCTTTTGAATAAACTCCTCAGTGAAGAACACTTCGATGTCATTCATGTCGAAACATTCTATGTCATGCCTCATTTAATGCAAACAAAAATTCCCGTCCTTTTAGTTGACCAAACGATTGAATATCAAGTTTACCAACACTTTGTCAATAAACTCCCTTTTTTTCTCAGACCTTTTTTTGCCATTGATGTTTTTAAATTAAAATACTGGGAAACATTTTATTGGGAAAAAGCCACCCAGGTTGCGACCGTCTCCGAGCTGGATCAAGAAGTAATTAAAAAAACTGCCCCGTTTCTTAACCCAGTCATTGTTCCCAACGGATCAGGTGATGAAATGTTTATTAAAGACATGAAACCCAAAAAAATTGGGAAACCTGTTTTTCTTTTTCAGGGAAATTTTTTTTGGTTACAAAATCAAGAAGCGGCGCTTTTTTTGCTCAAAAATATTTTTCCCCTTTTAATCAAAGCGATTCCTAATGCAAAAATTATCATCGCCGGTCAAGAAACTAGAAAAGTTAAACAAATAAATAGTAAACAAGTTGAGTTTATTGAAATTCATCCCGACAAATCAGAAATGGTCAAAGAAATATATCAATCCGCAACACTATTTATTGCCCCAATTTATGGACCCGGTGGCACTCGATTAAAAATTTTGGCCGCCATGGCTTCTGGACTACCGGTTATCTCCACTAAAACTGGAATTCAAGGCCTTGAGGTCGAAGATAGTAAACATGTCTTAATCGCCAATGAACCAGAGACTTTTGTTGCAAAAGCAGTTGAAATACTTGGCGATGAAAAACTCTATAATCAAATCAGAAAAAATGCTTATGAGTTAGCCAAAGAAAAATACAGTTGGAATTCCATCACTAAAAAATTAGAGGTGGTTTATGAAAATATTATTAAAAAAAATGAAAATCGGAATTGACATTAGTCAAATAACTTATCAAGGAACAGGTGTCGGTCGCTTCACTAACTCTCTAGTTAATGCCTTACTTGAAAATAAAAACAAAAATCAATATACTTTCTTTTTCTCATCCCTACGTCGCAACCTTGATAGTGATCTTGAAAACAAAATAAAGTCTAACGGCCACAAACTAATTAAATGGAAAATCCCCCCAACCCTATTATCTTTTCTCTGGAACAATTGTCATTCATATTCTTCCCTACCTACTAACTACTCACTACAACCTACTAACTTTGATTATTTCATTTCCTCCGACTGGACTGAACCGCCAATAAATACTAATAAAGCAACTATCGTTCATGATCTAGTTTATCTAAAATACCCTGAAACTTTACCTAAAATAATTATTGAAACTCAAAAAAAAAGAATGTCACTTGTAAAAAAAGAGTCAAAAATTATTTTTACTGATTCTCAAGCAACAAAACAAGATTTAGTAAATTTATTAAATATAAAAGCCGAAAAAATAGTTGTTAACTATCCAGGAGTCGATGTTCATTTTCCAGCAAAAGAAAATATTAAAAAAACCTTAGAAAAATATAAAATAACAAAACCGTTTATTTTATCCGTCGGTAAACAAGAACCCAGAAAAAACATAAAAAGATTAATTCAAGCATTTCAACAAATTAACAATCAGAATATACAGTTGATTATTGTTGGAGTAAAAGGTTGGGGCAATCTGCCAGCTGGCGGACCAATATCTAATATTAAATATCTTGGATATGTATCCGATTCTGATCTTTACTCTCTTTACTCTTCCTGTCATTTTTTTATTTATCCCTCACTTTACGAAGGTTTTGGCTATCCAATTATTGAAGCGATGAAATTGGGCGCTCCAGTTGCCTGCTCCAATACTTCCTCCATGGGAGAAATCGCCAAAGATGCCGCCCTTCTTTTTGATCCCTTAAAAACTGAGGAAATATTTCGATGTATTGATACATTGATAAAAAATGAAAACCTAAGAAAAGATCTAATTATCAAAGGAAAAGAAAGAGCAAAATTATTTAACTGGGAAAAATACTACAATATATTAATTAAGAAGTTAGAATTATTCCATAATTAGAAAGCAATATGTCATTCCGGCTTGACCTCCGATTCGGAGGTCTTGTCCGGAATCGTCGTTCTTGTTA
>CAYZAZ010000029.1:0-10071 GCA_964476545.1 uncultured Gammaproteobacteria bacterium | reverse complement strand
CAGAATGACAACTTATTAATTTGAAATTAAAAATTATTATATTATATGATCATCGGTCTCGACGGTAACGAAGCAAATGTCACCCAAGCAGTTGGCGTCAGTGTTTATGCCCAAAATCTCCTCTATTATTTTCAAAAAAACGCCAATAAAAATAATCAATTTAAAATATTTTTGCGGAATAAACCCCTCTCATTTTTACCTCAAGAAAGTGAGTATTTTAAATATATCATTGTTCAGGGAAAAGCTTTCTGGTCACAACTATTTTTACCATTAAATTTATATTTTCAAAATAAAGTTGATGTCTTTTTCTCTCCCGCCCATTATGCCCCCCGTTTTTGTCCCGTTCCATTAGTTGTCACTATTCATGACCTTTCGTATTTTTATTATCCCAATGAATTTCTAAAAAAAGATCTTTATAAACTAAGAAACTGGACTAAATACTCCGTAAAAAAAGCCAGTAAAATTATTAGCGTTTCAAAAACTACTAAAAAAGACCTAATGAAATTCTATGAAATTCCCGATGAAAAAATTACTGTTATTTATAATGGTGGTCCCCGCCGTCATCCTGAGCAAGGAGCGAAGCGACGCGTCGAAGGATCTCTTAATTTATCAAAACCATATATCCTCTTCGTCGGCACACTCCAACCCCGAAAAAATATTAATGTTCTAATCGACGCCTTTAGTATTTTGGTAAAAACTTCTCCAGATATTAAACTTGTTATTACAGGAAAAAAAGGCTGGCTTTTTACTGAAATTTTCAAAAAGGTAACAGAATTAAATTTAGAGGATAAAATTATTTTTACCGATCATATCTCAGATGACGAACTAACTTGGTTATACAAAAATGCCTTATGTTTCGTCATGCCCTCGCTTTATGAGGGTTTTGGTATTCCCATTCTTGAAGCAATGGAAAATTCCTGCCCAGTCATTTCTTCCTTTTCCTCCAGCTTGCCAGAAGTTGCCGGTGAAGCCGCCCTTTACTTTGACCCCACAAATTCCAGTGACCTACTTGAAAAAATTAATCAACTTCTAATAAATAAAGATTTAAAAAATGATTTAATTAAAAAAGGGAAAGAAAGAGTTAAGCAATTCTCCTGGGAAAAATCAGCAAAAGAAACCTTAGAAATTATTCAATCTGCTATATGATAAAAATAATTGAAGAAAAAAATCAAGAATTTGATCAAAAAGCTACCCACCCACTGCAATCTTGGGCTTGGGGCGAAGCTCGAAAAAAAATGGGAATTGAAGTTTTTCGAATTACTGATGGCAAAAATATCTTTCAATTAACTATCCACCCCCTGCCCATTTCAAATTACCGACTAGCTTATCTACCTAGGTCTAATTGGCCGTCAAATGAAATTTTAGACTTTCTATTTACTTGGGCAAAAAAAAATAATATTATCTTTATAAAAATTGAGCCAAATATCCCTATGTCATTGCGACCCCGACTAAGTCGGGGGAAGCAATCTCAAGGGGATCGCCGCGTCGCTACCGCTCCTCGCGATGACATTAAATTACAAACATCTCCCCACCCATTATTCCCTCCCTGGACGC
Organism: uncultured Gammaproteobacteria bacterium; assembly: GCA_964476545.1. GTDB lineage: Bacteria > Patescibacteriota > Microgenomatia > UBA1406 > GWC2-37-13 > CAYZAZ01. Next base: position 8,517 of record CAYZAZ010000029.1, on the reverse strand, counting down.
AAATACTTAACCTAACACGAACAGAAGATGAGCTACTCAAAGCCATGCACCCAAAAACACGCTACAACATCCGTCTTGCCCAAAAAAAAGAAATTATTATCAAAGAAGAATCCAATGAACAAGGTTATAAAATATTTGAGAAACTTTATTTTGAGACATGTAAGCGCCAAAAATACCATGGCCACACTCCTGCCTACCATCAAATTATTTGGGACACTCTAAAAAATAATATTTCTCACATCCTAATTACCTACTACAAAGATATTCCTTTAGCCGCCTATCAACTTTTTTATTTTAACGAAACTTTATATTATGTCTATGGCGGAACTTCTGATCAATACAGAAATTTGATGCCTGCTAATTTACTGATGTGGGAAACAATCAAACTGGGAAAAAAATTAGGCGCCAAAAAATTTGATCTATGGGGATCATTACCACCAAATTATGATCCAAAACATTCTTGGGCAGGTTTTACCAAGTTCAAACAAGGTTATGGCACTCAATTTGTAGAAATGATCGGTAGTTACGACCTTGTAATTAGTCCCCTTCTTTATAAAATCTACAATTTAATTTACTTTGTGCGATCGCTCATTCTTTAAAACAACCTTCAATACCTCATCCACATGCTCCACAAAAATAAATTTTAAATCTTTAAGGACATATTGAGGAATATCTTCTAAATCTTTTTTATTATCTTTGGGTAAAATAACAGTTTTAATTCCGGCTCGATGAGCGGCAATTACTTTTTCTTTCACACCACCAATTTCCAAAGCTCGCCCACGTAAAGTAATTTCACCGGTCATCGCCACATTTCTTTTTGTTGGATTTCTTGAAAGTGCCGAAATCATTGCGGTCGCAATCGCCAAACCAGCCGATGGCCCATCTTTTGGTACTGCCCCTTCTGGAACATGGACATGAATATCAATACCATTATAAAAATCTTTTTTAAGATCTAACTTATCCCAACGAGAACGAATATAAGAAAGAGCCGCTTGGCACGATTCCTTCATCACATCTCCCAAATGACCGGTTAAGGTTAAATTCCCTTTTCCCGGCATAATTGCCACTTCAATAAATAAAATATCTCCCCCAGCTTGAGTCCAAGCTAAGCCAGTAGAAATCCCAATTGTATCTTTTTCTTCAATCATCTGTGATGAATATTTAAAAGGTCCTAAATACTTTGACAAGTCCTTATCATTAACTAATTTTGAAGTAATCTTTTTTTCCACAATTTCACGAGCAATCTTGCGACAAATGGTTGCCACTTGGCGCTCCAGTTCGCGCACTCCCGCTTCACGCGTATAGCGCCTAATAATTGTTTTCAAGGCATTATTATTTACCTTTACTTCTTTTGCATCCAAACTATGCGCATTTATTTGTTTATTTATCAAATAATCAGATGCAATATGAAATTTTTCATCTTCCGTATATCCAGGAAAATGAATTACTTCCAAACGGTCAAGCAATGCTTCAGGAATTGTATCGAGAATATTGGCCGTGGTAATAAATAAGACATCTGATAAATCAAATGGCACTTCAAGATAATGATCAGAAAATGAATGATTTTGTTCTGGATCGAGCGCCTCAAGTAAAGCCGATGAAGGATCGCCTCTATAATCTCGACCAAGTTTATCGATTTCATCAAGCATAAAAACTGGATTTTTTGTTGACGCTTGTTTTATTCCTTGAACAATTCTACCCGGCATAGCACCGACATAAGTTCTTCGATGACCCCGAATTTCTGCTTCATCTCGAATACCACCAAGTGACATTTTTACAAACTTTCGACCCAAAGATTTAGCAATTGATTTTCCAAGAGATGTTTTACCTACTCCTGGTGGTCCCACAAAACAAAGAATTGTTGGTTGATGACCTTTATTTACCTTTATTTTTTTTAACTCCATCACGGATAAATATTCAAGAATTCTTTCTTTAATCTTTTTAAGACCATAATGATCCTGATTGAGAATTTTTTCTGCATCTTTAATTTTAATTTCATTTTTTGAAGAAATCGACCAAGGTAGTTCAATCAACCAATCAACGTAAGTTTTGATATAAGAAGCCTCAGGATTAAACTGTGACATTTGAGATAAGCGCTTTAACTCTTTCATGGCCTTTTCTTCTATTTCTTTTGGCATCTTAGCCTTTTTAATTTTGTCAAAATACTCTTTATTTTCCTGACCTTCACCCCCACCTAATTCTTCTTCAATTGTCTTCATTTTTTCTTTTAAAAATGTTTCCTTCATTCCTTTTTCAAATTTTCTCTGCGTTTTTGCTGAAATATTTTGTTCAATTTCAAGAATTTTTATTTCTCGATTAACAAACTCTACTTCATGAGACAATCTTTTTTTTAATTCCGTTTCTTCGAGTAGTATTTGCTTTTCAACCTCTTTCAAATCTAGCACCATGGCAATTTGATTAGAAAAATTTGCCGCTGAACTGATATTTAAAATATTCATTAAAAAAACAAAGTCAATTGTTTTTCCTAGATTAATTGCCTTTTTTATTTGAGCCGAAATATACTTTACCATGGCTTGAATTTCATCATTTTCTTTTTCATTATCAATAATTTTTTGAATTTTAGCTTCTAAATATGGAGTTTCTTTTGTAAACTCAACTACTTTAACTTTTTGAATTCCTTTAACAAGTGCATTCATCTCTCCTTTTTCTCCAACTACTGTCTTTTCTACTGTCACAATTACTCCCGTATGATATAAATCATTTTTCTTAGGATCTTCAATCGATTGATTTTTTTGCATTAAAAGTAAGAACTTTTTATCACCTTTTAACGCTTCATTAATCGCTCCAATGCTTTTGGCTCTCCCAAAAATTAAAACATTCTCTGTTCCGGGAAAAACAATTCCTTCTCGAACTGGCACAACGGGATAAACATTTTTTTCTGTTGGTCCTAGTGTAATCATAGTATTTATACCTCAAAGCAATTAATTTTTAATTGCGACGTGGTATTGGCAGTATAGTGAATTAATTGCTAATTGTCAATATTAAAATGGTTAGCGATTAACCATTTATATGAAGTCCTTTGCTAATTCTGCTAGATTTGTAAATTGCTCTCTTTCAATCAAGGTTTTGTCGGCTAACTGAGGCAACTGTTCATGGAAAGTAGGTCTTTGCACCTGATACAAAACTCCCAAAGGAAATTTTTCTTGATCTAACTCTAGTGCCCTAGCCACAGCCTGATCTTTATTTGTTTTATCATGCTTCTCATCAAGCTTATAGCTTTTTTGTAAATAATATTGATATGTATTAACTTTATTAAAAGTAACGCAAGGTTGTAAAATATTGACTAAAGAAAATCCCTTATGCTCTATTCCTTGTTTTATCATCTCGGTTGTATGTCTTGCATCGCCAGCAAATGACTGGGCTACAAATGTTGCCCCCATTACTAAAGCTAAAGATAGTGGATTGAGAGCAACTTCTAAAATTCCGGCTGGAGTTGATTTTGATTTATAACCTTTTTTGGCCGTTGGCGCAACTTGTCCTGTTGTTAATCCGTAAACACTATTATCATGAGTAATGACTGTGATATCATGATTCCCTCGACAACCATGGATAAAATGATTCCCACCTTCACCATAACAATCACCATCTCCAGCAATTACTAAAACTGGCATTTTGTGATTAGTTAACTTCATGCCAATTGCCGTTGGAATTGAACGACCATGAAGTGAATGCACAGCATAAGCATTTAAAAAATCATTCATATTACCCGAACAGCCAATACCAAAAGACACCATAATTAACGAAGGATCCAAATTTAACTGCACTAAAGCAGATTTAACGGAAACTCCTATTCCAAAATTCCCACAACCTGGACACCAAGTGGGGTTATAGGCATTAAAATCATTGATTGTTGACATATTTGACTATTTCTTCTGGCCAAATTGGGCGGCCATCATATTTTAATATTTTATCTTCTAGATTAATACCAGTTTCTTGTCTTAATAATTTTCCAAACTGACCAGTTGCATTATTTTCCACCAAAATATATTTTTTGTCATTCTTAAATAAAGGCAAAATTAAATCTTTATTCATCGGATAAAGATGAGTAAAATGAATGAATGCTGTCTCTACTCCTTTTTCAATTAACATTTTCTGCGCTTCCGTAATTGCTCCTTTATTCGAACCCCAACTAACAAAAACAGTTTTTGCCTTTTCTAAATCTCCAAATACTTTTGGTCCAACAAAATCTTTTAATAAATAAGATGTGTTTTTTTTGCTTCGTTTATTTACTTGTTCAACTCTATCTTTTGACTCCTCAGATGTATGGCCATCTTCCAAATGCTCATATGAATTGGCTTGGTAATAACTCCCTGGAGTTCCGGGAATTAATCTCTCAGAAATTCCATCTTCAGTTAATTTATATCTCAAATATTTTTCTTTTTGAACTTGATTTGTAGACTTCCCTTTATCCATTTTATATTTTGCAAATAAATCATCTACAAAAACTTTGACTACACTCTTGTGAGATTCTGATAAAAGCATATCGGACATGACAATCACCGGCAGTTGGTAAACATCGGCTAAATTATAGGCTTTCAAAGTTAATTCCAACATTTCCTCTTGATCGCCTGGCGCCAATACTATTTTAGGAAACTCTCCATGACCAGCATTGACTGTAAATAATAAATCTCCTTGCTCTGTCCAAGTGGGCATTCCGGTAGCTGGACCTGGTCTTTGAGAAATAAAAATAACTAAAGGAATTTCTGTTACACCAGCTAAAGAAACTGTCTCCACCATCAAGGCAAATCCACCACCAGATGTTCCAACCGCCGATCTTACTCCCGCAAAAGATGAGCCAATGGCAGTATTGATGACAGAAATTTCATCTTCAGCATGGCGCACAACCATTCCTGTTTTATTTTGCCAAGTCGCAAGTGTTGTTAAAACAGAAGACGATGGAGTCATTGGATAAGCCACATACATCCGACAATCCGCGGCCACTGAAGAATATGCAAACGCATCATTACCCGTCAAAACTAATTTTTTCTTTTCTTCAGAAACTACTTGAGCAGAAGAAAAATAAGTTTTAATTAACTGATTATAATTTTGTTTTACATAATTATATCCTTCTTTTGCAAAATTCAAATTAAAATCAACTACCGCTTGTCCTTTTCTTTCAAACTGTTCTCTGATAATTTTTTCTAATTCAGTTATTTCTGCACCAGTAATTGCAAAAGATGCTCCAAGGGCAATCGTATTTTTCATAACAACCTGCCCTTTATATTTTTGTAAAATTTGACCAAAGGGAACATTGACCACTTTAAAATCTCCACTCTCCAAGACAAACTCATCTTGATCATATATCACAACACTTTCTGAATTCAAAAAAGTTTTATTTTTATCAAATGTTTCTTTATTTAAGCAGATTAAAATATCTACGGAGTATTTTAGCTGATGAACCGGTTCATCAGACACACAAGCTTCATATGTATTATGACCACCACGAATTAAAGATGGATATTTCACATAATCAAAAATATGAAAACCTAATCGGGTGGCAATTTTGGAAAAAACCAGACCAGTAGTCATGATTCCAAATCCAGCCTCACCCCCAATTTTCCAAGTAAATCTCATCATATGGCTTATAGCTTGTAACTTATAGCTTATAACTAATTATTTAAAGTTCGAAGAGGGCGGATTTTTATCCTGAACCTTTGCGTGATAGCTATCTTGCCATGCTATCTAACTATTTCGCATTGAGAAGGATTAAAAATACGCACTCGAGAATTTTATCTATTAATCCTACTTCGGAAAAACCCGATTTCCTTTTTCATCTTCAATAATTATCGCCGCAACCGGACAAGCTTTTGCCGAATCGATTATAGCTTGATCTGTGTCTTCATCTGCAGAATTCAAAACAACTGCTTTGGCGTCTTTATCAAGTTCATATGTCTTTGGTGCAACTGCAATACAAGTCGCCGCCCCAATACATAAATCCCGATCAATCCAAAATTTTAAATTTCTTACCTTAACTGGCCCTGATGGTTTTGCTGGATCTTTTAAATCTGCCATAAAATTAATTTAAAATTTATAATTTAGAATTCAAAATTTTTCTTAGTGCTTCCAATGAAAGTAAAGCACATTTTAACCTGTTTGGCCCTACTTCAACACCTAATAACTTAATGATAAAATTTTTATCGAGTTTTATCAACTCTTTTTTATTTTTTCCTTTAATATATTCCGTTAATATCGAGGCCGATGCCTGAGAAATAGCACAGCCATCTCCTTCAAATTTTACATCAATAACTTTATCCCCTACAATTTTAATTCCCATTTCAATTTTATCACCACATAAAGGATTGTGAACTAAAACACTGCCTGTTGATTTTACCAACTTACCCTTATTTCGGGGATATTTGTAATGATCTAAAATTAATTCCTGATAAAAAGACATAAACTTAACTCAAATGTTAAATCTCAAAACTCAAATCCATATATCAAATCTAGTTATCTAAATTAAAAGATTTAACCCATTCGATTGCACTCAGGGTTATCCTGAACTAAGTCGAAGGATAAGATATGGTTTTGATATATTTATTTTACTCGCAATATATTTTCTACATTCTTTAACCCATCAATAAATCTATCCACATCCCTCTTGTCATTATAAATATAAAAACTCGCCCTCACAGAAGCATTAATACCCAAGCGATTGTGAAGGGGCATGGTACAGTGGTGACCCGCTCGAACACAGACATCTATCTCGTCAAGAATTTGTGCGATATCATGAGGATGATATTTACCAAAATTAAAAGCAATAATCCCGCCACGATTATTTATGTCTTGTGGTCCATATATCTGAATATTATTTTTAAACTCACCCTGCAATTTTTCTAAAGCATAACTTGTCAATTCTTTTTCATGTTCACGAATTTGTTCTAGACCAATATTTTTTAAATATTTAATCGCTTCTTTAAAAGCAATTACATCAGCAATACTGGGTGTCCCTGCCTCAAATTTATGGGGAGGATCTTTATATATGGTTTTATCTATATTTACTTCACTAATCATCCCTCCTCCCATCTGAAATGGAAACATTTCGTCTAGTAATTCCTTTTTTCCCCAAAGTACTCCCACTCCAGCTGGTCCCAACATTTTATGGGCTGAAAAGGCAACAAAATCACATCCCAAATCTTGCACATCCACTTTCATGTGAGGCACAGCTTGAGCCACGTCAATCACGATAATAATATGTGGATTGATTTTCTTTGCAACCTGAATTATTTCCTTGAGAGGATTAATTGTCCCTAACATATTCGAAACATAAGTCAGCGCGAGAATTTTTGTTCTTTTTGTAATTACATTCTCCATCTTTAAGTTTTTCGATGTAGTTTTGACATTTGAGTTTTGAATTTTGAGTTGTCCATTATTATTAATATCTATTACTTTAAAAGTGGCACCCAACTCTAAAGAAAGTACCTGCCACGGTATAAAATTGCTATGGTGTTCCATAATGCTCGTCACAATTTCATCCCCCTCCTCAATTATTTTCCTTCCCAATGAATAAGTCACTAAATTAATTGCCTCGGTTGTATTGCGCGTAAATATTACCTCTGCCTCATCTCTTGCATTTATAAATTTTGCCACCACCCTACGTGTTTCTTCAAATTCTTCCGTGGCTTTTTCTGAAATTTTATAAATTCCCCGATGAATATTGGCAGGATAATTTTCATAATACTCCACGATTTTACTAACCACACTTTTAGGCTTTAATGAAGTCGCCCCAGAATCCAAGTAAACTAAACTCGGATTATTATCAAAAATCTTAAAATCTTTTTTTATATCTTGAGTATTTAACATAAATTGTAATACGAATCCAAATTATAATGCGAATGCCACGAATATGCGAATAATCTAATTTAAAAAAATTTAAAAGTGAAGTATTTGGATTTTTGACATTTTTTTATCGGCGCCAACCACGCCCGAGTAAATTACCTAACTATTGCGCTTGAAAAAAATTCAAAAAGACGAATACTAACTTTTTAATTCTATAACTTTTTGATATATTTCATCTACAAATCCTTTTACCAATAATTTTTCACTTTCAACTTTATCTATTCCCCTCATTAATAAATAGTTTATTTGCTCTTGATCTAATTTCCCAGTGGTTGAACCATGAGTGCAAAAAACATCATTAGCCAAAATCTCTAAATAAGGCTTAGACTGCACAAAACACTTTTCTCCAAAAATCAAATTTTGATTTTTTTGATAAGCATGAGTTTTATCTGCACCCTCATCAATTTTTATTAATCCTTGATAATTAAATTTTGATTCATCATTGAATACTCCTTTAATTAAAAGCTCCGAAAATGAGCCCGGCGCCATATGACGTTGGACTGTCTCCAGTTGGAAATTATCTTTATTTTTTCCTTCATAAATTCCAAATAAATAAGCCTCTACTCCCGCACTCTTAATTTCCACCGTCAACTTCCCCGAATAATTTTTTAGAAAAAAAATATATTTTCCAGGTTTGGTTAAACGATAAAGCTCCTTTTT
>CAYZAZ010000028.1:0-13649 GCA_964476545.1 uncultured Gammaproteobacteria bacterium | reverse complement strand
TGAGGGGTGACATTTTCACGTGGTTAACTATGACATTATCATAAAGTTGTAACAAGAACCAAATAGCCCTTGACAAACAACATTAATATATTCTATTATATAATTTATATGAAAAATTCTAAAGGTTTCACACTTATTGAAATATTAATCGTCATTGCGATGCTTGGTGCTTTGGCTGTGGCACTTCTTGCTACCTTAGATCCAATTGAACAGATTAGAAAAAGCCAGGATGCGGGAGTGAGAAATATTGTCAAAGAAATGTCTGATGGCTTTAATCGCTACTATGCCCAAACATATGCCATGCCTTGGAGCACAACCGTAATTGCTTGGGGAACAATAACAACGGCCAATTCTAGTTATATTTCTAGTGTTGTTAAGGCCGGTGAATTAAAAGCTAATTTTGCTGATACTGCCAAAAATTATTATACAAAAATATATTTTGCTAGTGAAGCTAATAACACAAACATGTCTGTTTGCTTTCAACCAACTTCCAAATCCTTTAAATCTGACGTCAATGCCATGTTTGGAGCTGGAGCTGCAAATGGTACTGTTGCAACTATTGCCGGCTGTGGCACCTCTACCTCTACCTGTTTTTGGTGCGCAAGATAAATGCATATTTGACAAAAAGACTTTAAAAATTTAAACTTACATTATGAAGTCTAAAGCCTTTACCCTTATTGAAATATTAATCGTTATTGCCATGCTTGGCGCCTTAGCTGTGGCACTTCTTGCAACACTTGATCCAATTGAACAGATTAGAAAAAGCCAGGATGCGGGAGTGAGAAATATTGTCAAAGAATTATCTGATGGTTTTAATCGCTACTATATTTTAAAAGGTCAGATGATGTGGGGATCAACATGGTCAATTTATTGGGGAACAATTACTACCGCCAGAGCCACAGCCTATATACTTCCCATAATTGCCACTGGTGAATTAAAAGCAAACTTTAATGACACGGCCAAAAATTATTACACAAAAATCTACATGGGTGGTGAACCAAATTATGTGAATCTCAGCTTTTGCTTTCAGCCAAAATCAAAATCTTTTAAAACTGATCTAAATACTATGTATGGACATATTGGAAATGGTACAATCTCAACTATTACCGGCTGTGGCACCTCTACCTCTACCTGTTTTTGGTGCGCAAGATAAGAATATTTTTGATAAAATACTCCAATATGATCTATTTAGTAACTGTTGTTTCCTCGCTTTTACTTCTATTTTTTCAAAGCCCTTACCTTGGACCAGGAGATAGTGCCGAATATGTGCTTATTGCTAAGACATGGAGTATTGCCCACCCACCAGGCTATCCACTGTATACAATATTAACCAAAATATTTTCTTTAATTCCCTATTCGACAATCTCTTGGAGGGTTGCTTTGATATCTTCATTTTCAACCGCTATTACAATTTATTTTATTATTAAAATTTGTAAACTACTTAAAATTCAATCATTTTCAGCATATATAAGTGCTTTGTTTTACCTTTTTTTGTTTCCTATTTGGTTTTATTCAGAAATTCCTGAAGTATTTACCTTGAATAATCTTTTTATTTCAATGATTACTTATTTCTTAATTCTAAATTATAAAAAACCTCAAATTAAATATATATATTTAGCCTCAATATTTATTGGACTATGTTTGAGTCATCACCATACCTTTATCTTATTTCTACCCGGTTGGCTATATTTATTAAAAAAATCAAAAATTAAATTCATATTAAAGAATTATTTTATATCCGGATTAATAATCCTTGGGGGATTATTGTTTTATTTTTATCCAGTTATTGCCAGCTATCAGTACCCACCAATGGATTGGGAAAATGCCAAAAGCTTAACCGGATTAATCCGAATATTTATTCGCGCCCCTTATGGCACTTTTAAGTCCATGGGCGGAATTCAAGGTAACTTCGTTACTCAGCTTTTTGGTGCTTTTTCATTACTAATTTTTTTAATTCAAGATTTCAAACCCATCGGTATAATTTTTATTATTTTTGGTTTTTTTAGCTTATATAAAAAAAATAAAGATTTTTTTTGGTTTTTATTCATCAATTTACTTTTTCATATTTTTTTCTTATTTTATGCCAATTTTAATTTAAATCAGACATTTGGAATTGCCTTATATGAAAGATTTTTAATCCTTGTTTATCTCAATTTGATTTTTCCTTTTGCCTATGGGATAAATTATGTCACTATTTTTTTCCATAACTTTACCAATAAATATTTAAAAAATAAGGTTCTTTCTTTAATTTCTTCAAAATTTATTTATATTTTTCTTTTTTTGTATATTTTAATTGCTTTTAAAAATAATGTAACAATAATTCTTAGCCAAAAAAATCATTCCTATTTTGACAACTATGCGCGGGATCTTTTAAATACAGTTGAAAAAGGAGGAATCGTTGTAACCAATAATGACACAAGCTATTTTGTCGCCGCAACTTACAATCTCGCCTTAAAATATCGGCCAGATATAATTTATCTTTCTCCCTCTTATCTAAACAAAAGGAATTATCAAATTACACTAAAAAAAGACTATCCTGCTTTAGTGATCTCCACCAATAATGATTTAATGCTTAATCTTGAATACTTTTTAAAGAAAAATTATAAAAAAGGTATATATTTTGAAACACCGCCAGCAATTGGCATATGGAAGCAAATTGGTCTGCTTTGGAAATACTATCCTAATGAAGCAAGTGCAAAAAATGATTTAAAAAAAATTATTACTCTCAATAAATTATACTGGAATGACTTATACAAAATTCCTATTATTACTAAAAAAAACAATAAAATACTCCATTTACAAGTTGTCCAAAGTCACTATGTCATTTTAATAAAAAAATATTCCCAGCTTTTAGCTGAAAATGGTGATATGGAAGGAGCTAAAATAGCGCTTAAAAAAATACTGAAATTAAATTCTGAAGACAAATTAAATACAAAATTTATTCTGATGAATTTATATGTCTTTGAAAAAAAATGTCCAGAAGCTAAAAAAATAAAAGTTGAACTTAATAATATAGATTATTCCAAAAATAAATTGTTTTTAGAATCAGTACTTGAATACTATCAAACCTGTGAACCAAAAAATGTTGAAATAAATAAGATTAAGAATCAAATTAAGCAAGTAGATTTAAAAAATACCCCAAATTTAAAGAGTTTTTAATTACAAAAACCGCGTATCTTAATTTATCTCGCGCACCAAAAACAGGTAGAGGTAGAGGTGCCACAGCCGGCAATAGTTGAAACTGTGCCATTTCCAATATGTCCATACATAGTATTTAGATCAGTTTTAAACGATTTAGATTTTGGCTGAAAACAAAAGCTAAGGTTCACATAATTTGGTTCACCACCCATATAAATTTTTGTGTAATAATTTTTGGCTGTGTCATTAAAATTTGCTTTTAATTCACCAGTGGCAATTATGGGAAGTATATAGGCTGTGGCTCTGGCGGTAGTAATTGTTCCCCAATAAATTGACCATGTTGATCCCCACATCATCTGACCTTTTAAAATATAGTAGCGATTAAAACCATCAGATAATTCTTTGACAATATTTCTCACTCCCGCATCCTGGCTTTTTCTAATCTGTTCAATTGGATCAAGTGTTGCAAGAAGTGCCACAGCTAAGGCGCCAAGCATGGCAATAACGATTAATATTTCAATAAGGGTAAAGGCTTTAGACTTCATAATGTAAGTTTAAATTTTTAAAGTCTTTTTGTCAAATATATCTAATTTTTTTTAGCCAACTTTATAAAATATTAGCAATAAATAAACAACTAAAGAAAAGATAGCCACGACAAGCGCCTTATAAAAAACACCATAAGAATATTCTATCCGTATTACATGTTTTCCTGCAGATATGTACATTCCCGTATGCACTAAATTCACTTTGTAACTTGTGATTTCTTTCCCATCAATCATTACTTTCAAATTAGGATAAACAATTTTTTTTATGACTAACAATCCCTGACTTTCAAAATCCGCACTCATCTCAAAAAACTGGTCTGAATGTGTTAGATAATTAATTTTCTTAATTCTGAGACTATTTAAACCATTTTTATTTTCTTCACTTTCAATTAGCCCAGCATTTTCACTTATTTGTTCGTTATCAGAATACTTGTTAAAATCACTTAAAAATGAAATTGGATAAATTTTTGAAGGAAGATAATAGTCTTTTACTTCAGCATCTTGAGATAATTTATAGATATAAACAATAAATTTCTTATCTTGACTCTTCACTTGATAAATATTTTTGCACAACTCACAGACAAGGCCTCGACTGCTAATCACTGTATCGATTGAATAAAGTTTTAGTAAATTTACCAGATAAGAACTGAATAAAATTGACCCATCTTTCATTTCAATATGATTAAAAATTAATTCGCTAATATAGTTATTTCTTCTTAAAGAAAAGCCACCCGTATTGATTTGAAAGGCTTTTTTATTCCAAATTAAGTTTGAATTGGGATAAAGAAAATTCTTCTGAAACAAATAATTTTCTAAGTCAATATTTTTTGACCAACCTTTTTTTAAATATATCTCATTCCAGGATTCCATACCCCCCAATACTAAATATTGATTATTATTAACATACTTCAAAGTATCTGGCGTTGAAAGTACTGTCGAAGTTTTTGTAAATAAATGATAGTTATAAACTACAGATACCAAGTAACAAAAATTTATTATTAAAGTAAAAAATATTATGACTACTAATTTACTATTCTTTTCGATTATTTTTTGCAAAATAACTGCCATATACACAAAAAGAAAAAAATTGGCCATATAAAAATATTTTGGCGGTGTCCGAAATAAACTAAAAGGAAAAATACCAAATAAAAAAAAGAACGGCGAATTATTACCTAGAGCCAGTAATATAAAAATAAAAAATAAAATTAGAAAACTATTAAAAATCTTTTCTTTTTTGAACAATAGATAAATAATTGCGATAATCACTAGAGAAAATAAACCCAAGCCAATAAAAGGAGTATTTTCCCAAAATATTCCCCAATGTTCATTAAACATAGGATAGGTACCCAAACGGGAATCTCCAAAAAAATAAGGAAAGATATAGGAGATCAAATGTGGCCAATTGGTTGGTAGAGAGGTTACCACTTCGTAATCCAAACCAAATTTCCGAGAAGACTGCCCAATCAAAACTATTGTTTCAACTATTTGCGGTGAGGCTAGTATAAAACCAAAGATAAGAGGCAAAATAAAATTTTTAGTATTTAGTAATTTTTTGTCAGACTTATAGAAATAATTAAAAATAAACCAAAGACCAATACCCAAAAGCACAATAAAAGCAACTTGAATATAACCGGCTAAAATAAGTTGACAAGTTAAAAATGGAATAAGCAATAAATATTTTATCTCCCTTTTCTCTAAATTCTCTTTTATACAATAAAGTAGTAGGGGGGCAATGGAAAATGTCTGAAGAGAATTAAGGTGGACAAAACGAAAACTAATTGCCCCATTAAAAGTAAAAGTGAAAGATAAAACTAAGGCTAAGAAACTATTAATCTTGTAACTGCGCAGTAATAAATAGAATCCCCATGTTAATAAAAAACAAGAAAAAATAAAAAGCAAATTGTAACCATCAGCAAAAGAAAAAAATTTTAGAAAGATGTAGTTTGGTAAAAAAAAAGCGCCAATTTGACTCTCGCCAATTAATGGAAATCCGCCTTGAAGCAAATTAGTCCAAAAGGGGAGTTGGTTACTTTTATACTGGTTGGCCAAAAAAAATTTAAGTGAAGTATTAATATGATAGGCATCACTTTCTCCAAAATCAGGCGTAAATAAAATTCTGTCTTTAAAAACAAAAAAAAGCAATAAATATGCTATTATTATCAAAACAATGGCAATAAAATTACTCTTACTAGTACTTACTTTTTTTGCAATTACTCCTAATTTAGGTTTTTTTACTATACCTGCCTTCTTCACTCTTTTTTTTATAATACTGATTATGTTAACTACACTTTTAAAGCCAAATTTTTTTAATACTTTCTTCATAAAACCTTCGGATGAATTAGTAAAGCTTACTCTACTGGGTTTACTTTTTTACTCAGGCATTTACTACGGAGGATTATACCAGAAACCCGAATCTTTTTTTATAGGTTATTTACTTTTTTTTGCTACACTTTTTTACGTTTCTTACTGCATTTTTACCAAAAGAAAATTATCTCTTTTGGTTATTTTATCATCATATTTATTAATTGCTTTATGGACGATATTTTCATCTCCTCATCCAATAGTAGATACAATTGTTGTTTTAAAAGAAGCTTCTCTTAAATTCTTTGCTGGACTTAACCCATATACATCTACATATACGAAAGTTTACGAGAATATTAACCCTAATTATTACAACTATCTTCCATTTAGTTTTATTTTTTTTCTTCCTTTTGTTTTAATATTTAATGATCCTCGATTTGGAATAATTTTCTGTAATATTCTGTCAGCAATTTTTATTTACCGTATTTTTAAAGAAAATAATAATAAAAATATTTTATTATTATTTATCTATTCTTTTCTTTTTTTTCCTAGATCATTTTATATGCTCGAGCATGTGTATCTAGATACAGTTATATTTAGTTTTTTCCTTGGATTCTATTATTTTTATAGTAATAAAAAATACTTATTAGCCTTTCTTACTCTATCACTATTTTTTTCCTTTAAACAACCGATGATATTAGCACTCCCAATTATGTTAACTAATGTTAACTTTAGAAAAAAAATTTTAGAAAGACAAAATCTTCTAATTTTTGTAATTCCTTTATTTCTCCCGCTTTACTATCTTTTATTAAATAAAACAGCTTTTTTAAATAATATAATTTTTAATCTTAATTTAAATAAAATTACTAGTCCAATAAATGGAAGTTTAACAATACAAACCTTCTTAAAAAATTTTATTTTTTTTACTTCTACTACCTCTATTTACTTTACGTTAATTTTCACAATAATTTTTCTAATAATTATTAGAAGCAAAATACCCACAATACAAAAATTTACCCTTACTTACTTTACTTTTAACTTTTTTATGTATCATGCTTTTTTTAATAGTTATTATTTTTATGTAGAATTTTTATTTTTTAGTATGATATTAGATTTTTTTAACTTTAAAAACAACCGCCATTCCAAAATTAAAAAAATGCTTTTTTATAATTCTTAAACCACTTTGTTTTATAATCACATTCAATTTATTTGTATTAAAAATATGAAGATGGGCATGCTTCCAAACCCCATTTTTAATATGTGTCCACCAATACCATACTATGGTAAATAGCCAATTTCCAGAATCCATCTCAATAATACCAATCCCATTTCTTCTTAAAATTCTTTTAATCTCTTTTAAAACTTTGTCTGGATGAACAACGTGTTCAAGTACTTCTGTGCAAATAACTAAATCAAATGTATTGTTATTAAAGGGTAATGAGTGAGCGTCTGCATGAGTTAAAACAAGTTTTTTATATTTTTTTTTACCATAATTTATTGCTTGTTTATAAGCATCAACTCCAAAAAATTTGGAAGAAGGATAGCTACTCAATAACTCATTTAAAAACCATCCACTTGCACAACCAACATCTAAAACTTTGTTAGGATTAAAATCAATTAATTTCTTTACAATATTTAACTTTCCGTGATGCCACAATCTTTGCAGTAAATTCTTTTTAATACCTTTCTGATAATAATCAATGGGGACTTCTTCTAGTATTTTATTCAAGTGTTTTACTGTATACATACCAGTTAATTGTAATTAAAAAGATCATTATTTCAATACCATTGCAACTTCACAAAAGGTAATTTATAGTATATATATGAATCAAAAGAAGGCCTTTACATTAATTGAAATTTTGATTGTTCTCGCAATATTAGCTATTCTGGCCAGTCTCATGACTGGAAACTTATTAAACTCTCTTAAAAAAGGACGCGATGCTCGACGCAAGGCTGATTTGGCTCAAATTCAAAAAACCCTGGAAATGTATTACGAAGATAAAAAAGCCTATCCACTTACTGCAATTTTAGTATTTGGTAGTTCATTAGCTGATAGTATATCTGGAAAAATTTATATGCAAGAGTTACCCAATGACCCAAAAACTACCTGCAGTTATGCCTATATTAGTAACGGCACCAGCTACCAACTTTATGCACATCTTGAAAATACTCTTGATACTGGTCAAGGGGTAGACCAAGCGGGATATACTAGCGCCGACTGTGATGGAACGGCTACTTGCCTTTGTCGCTTTGGCCTCGCAAGCTCCAATACAACACCTTAATCATTACTTCACTTCCTCAAACTTCTTTTCCAACTGTTTTTTTAATTCTATTGAATCGGGTAAATTAAATTTTAATTTAAGAGACTGATTTATATAGTCCAAAGATAATTGCTCATATTTTTTTCTTAAACCAACATCCTTTATCTCATCAAATAATAACGAATAATAAATGGCCAAACTATAGGGAATTTTGGGATCGGTCGGCGATAGGATTTGTGCTTTTTTTAGTGCCTCTAAACCAATTTCTAAATATTTCTTATCTAACTCTGTTTGATAAAAAAGATAGTTATTTTTTGCTTGAGTTTTGAAATATAAAACATTTTTTGAGGCTACTTGTAAAGTATTTTTATTATAAAAATTGGAAAGTGCGATTAATTTTTTTGCTAAATCCTTTTGCTTTCCATATGATGCCACAAAAGCAAGATTGGCCAAACCATAAGATAATTTATCTTGATACACATGCTCTGATCTCAATCTGAGCGCCTGACTTAAAAGCTGACTAGCTGTCTGGTAATCATTGTTTTTAACATAACTATCCGCTTGGGCATATTTTATATCCGCTAGAAAATAAGTAAAAATACTTACTAACAAATATAAACTAACCCCCGCAAGAAAAAAAATTAATAACCCTTGGCGAAAATTAATCTTGGTCGACTGCCCCTTGACCTCGTCCTCCTTCGCCATATCTGACATAGCTTCGGAGGATAAATAGGTCGGGGAGGTTAAGATAAAAACAAAGGCGGGAATTAGGTAAAAATAAAGACTAATTGAGGTAATCGAAAAACCGAAAAAATTTGTTATTAGAATTGTTAAATAAGATAACGAAAGACAAGTAATTAGTAATAAGTAATCAGTAATCGGTAATTTATTTTGTGTTATTTCTTTAACTTTTGAAAGCTTGAAAATTACTTGTCCTGCGAAGCCTTGGCGAAGTAGGAAAAATTGATTGAAAATTAATAGCAAGTACATTCCTAATCCTATAAACCCCGTCGTTGCCAAATAATTTAAATATTCGTTATGAGCTTTGTTGTATAAATAATCCCACTCCGAGGTTAGATTATGCTCTGTTGGCCGAGTAAAATAGTAAGAATAGGCAAATGTCTCCACTCCTGTTCCAAAAAAAGGGTATTTCAAACCAAGTGCTATTGCCCCCTGCCAGACAATTTTGCGAATATCCAAAGACTCTGTGACTAAGGAATTGAAGACTGGAGACTGGAGACTGGAGACTGGAGATTGAAATTTGGATATTGGAAATTGAAAATTGGAGATTGAAAAATACTTATCAATCTTCTCAATTCCAGTTTTAAAAATAACAACACTCGCTAAAATTAATACTAATAATAAAATTATTTTCTGAAAATTTTTTTTATATACAAAAAAATAATAAAGTAAAAATAATCCCAAAGAAATCCCCACCGCTCCAAGGGAAGAGCGAGAGCGAGTAAAAAGAATAGACACGAAGCAAAGTAGTAAGTAGATAGTAGTTAGTAGTAAGTATTTCAAATTCTTCTGATTTTCAATGAAAAAATAAATACCAATAAAAAAATTTACTGCAAGATAGGCGCCAAGCCAATTGGGTTGACCAAGTGTTGAAAACATCCGCACCGCCGGCTGAAATTGATTGGTCCAGCAACTATTATTAAACTGACCCGTAAATAAATAGCAAGATAGATCATAATTAAATCGCCCAGGCAAACCCCATAAAATTACTAAAAAGGAAGAAAATAAAGAAATCTTCAGAATCTTAAATACAAACTCCCGCTTCATAAGTGAAACAAAAGCAAAGTAAAGCACTCCATAACATAAAGTAGAAACCAAACCACCATTGAAGCGACCATAATAACCAAATAGCGACGTATGAACATCGATTGAAAAAAAAGTTGCTAAAACCTGCGAAAGAAAAAACAAAATTAAAAATAATCCAAATAAATTTTTCTTAAAAATAATTCTCTTTGCCAAAATCATTTTCAAAATCCAAAAAAAACTAATCAAAGTTGTTATCAAATATATCAATAATATTTTATTAAACTCAAAAAGCTCCGAGGTCATTGGCAATACAATAAGCGGAGTTAAAAAAATAAGCGCAGAAAATAAAAATTTAATTATTTTATCAATTATTTGCATTCTTAATTTTACACCCTTTGTCTTATAAATTGCAAAATTGACTTCGGGTATATACCCATCTAATCCACTCCCGATTGAATCGGGACTGGAATAAGATGGGTATACAAAAAAATTGTCAAAATAATTTGCAATAAATATTTCCTTAATCTACACTTATAAATGTGAAGAAAATAATTTTAATAACATTATTAATCGCATTTTTTTTATTAATATCATTTTCCGTTATTAAATTTCTAAAATATACCGCAATAACTTCTAAAGCGACTGCAGATGAAATTACAATCAATTCAAACCAATTCAAAACTAATTATTATAATTTTTCTAAATCAACTAGTTCGTTTTCTTTCTACAATCAAAGGGGGATTACTCAATTTAATTCATCAAACAGGTTTGCAATTAATAGCCTTCTGCAAAAATCTATCATTGTTGACAACAAACTCTTATTGCCAAAAAATTCTTTTAATAATTTTTCAGTTATTAAGGAAAAATTTGATAAAAATAGCAATAAATCACACTATTTTCTGCAACAAAAAATTAATAATATCCCAGTTATAGGAGGCGAAATTAACTTACATTTAAATAAAAATATTCTATATTCATTACAAGGAAATATTACTAATAATCAAGAAATTTTGCCCGAATTAGTAAGTCAAAACGAGGCTAGTAAAACCGTAATAAATTATCTTAAGAAAAAATACAAATTAAATTCGGTAAATATTACCAAAATTGATAAAAAAATATTAAATAAAAAATTGCTTGGTACTGCCCAAGATGAAAAAAATTATCCTATTGCAATATTTACTGTTAATTACAATAATAAATCATTTTTTTCCAAAAAAATATTTTTTAATTTAAATAATGGCAAAATAGAAAGCGAAAGCTATGAAACAGTGTATGAATTTATTAAAGGGGTCGCTATGGTACCTGAAGTTGAACCAGAATTTTTGCTAAATCAATTTTTAACCGATCCATTTCAACCCCCACTAGAGATGATTTTTAAAATAAATGATGCTCCAGTAAAACCAACAGGATTTATTTCAAAAAATACTGCCGACAAAATAAATCAAACTTATGAAGATCTTGGACTACTTTATACTTTTTTTAAAGATAAATTTTCTTATCGCAGTTATGATAATAAAGACGGTGCAATGATTGTCGCCATATATCAAAGCTTAAATCTTCCTTTTATTTCTAATGGCTTTACTCTAAGCCTACCTAATCCTTATATTTTTTTAAGTTCAAATTTGCTCGGAAAAAATGTAATTGGACATGAGTTTGGCCATAAACTTAATTTTAATACTTGGCAATCACTTCTGGCAAGTTATGATTTTGTACCAATAACAACAACTATTGCTGAATCATTAGCAGACATTATAAGTGTCAATTACGCCAATAACTGGCGACTTAATATTCCCTATTCTGATATGGAAAGATATTTTGATAATCCAACAAAAAATAAACATCCTGATAGGCTTTTTTCTCCCTATACTGCCGTCTGGTCTGAAGGAACTACAGCATCACATACTAATGCCACCATAATTAATCATTCTTTTTATCTCATGGCCAATGGCGGAAATTTTAATAATTGCAAAATCGATCCGCTCGGAAGAGATATTCCCTTAAAAATAATTTTTCACGCAATGGAGTCCTATCTACCATCGTTTGCGAATATGCAAGATTTTTACCGAAGCGTAACTTCTTCATGTCTTGATTTATACGAATCTGAAAATTCTAAAGAATGTAAAAATGTTATTAACGCAATGAAGGCGGTTGAATTGGACCAATCAAATAATTCTCAATTATTACCACAATTTTTTTCCACAAAACCAAAATCACCTAGCTGTAATTAATTAGACACTGTTATACTATTAAAATGAACAATCTTTGGAAATTGTTAAAAAATATCCGCCTTCCTTTTTCCCTTTCCATGCAAATTGTCTTTGATTTAGGAACAACTACAACTCGCATTGCCCTTAAAGACAAGGGGATAATTTTAAAAGAACCTACCTGCATTGGCTACAATACTAAAACACAGGAGGCAATTTTTTATGGACGAGATGCTAAAAATGTGATTGGAAAAACACCTGAATTTATAAAAATTAATCGCCCAATTATTGCAGGAATAATTTCTGATTTTGATGCAGAAGTTGACATGATTAAATACTACCTTGATAAATCTGTTTCACCATATCTGCACCAAAGTAAAATCATTAAGCCAAAATTACATGCAATTGTAAGTTACCCCGTGATCGCTACTGAAATAGAACAAAAAGCAGCTGAAGAAGTACTTTTAAAAGCTGGTTGTTCATCTGTTTTTATGATACCACGACCACTCGCAACAGGCGCTGGCTGTAAATTAAATATTTTTTCTCATCAACCCCACGCTATTGTCAGTCTTGGTGGTGGACTAATTGAAATAAGTATTATTAGTGGCGGAGGTATTGTTGGCTCAAAGACCTTAAAAAATGCTGGTGAAAGTATGGATAAAATAATTGCTAATTACGCCTATTTAAAACATGGAATCATCTTAGGAGAGGCAACTTGCGAAAAATTAAAAATATCATTATTAAATTTTAAAGGTGAAGAAAAAATTATTCTTGTTCGCGGAAAATCATTAGAAACAGGACTCCCTAAATCTATAAAAATGAATGCAGGAGAAATAATTGAAGCTCTTCATGGAAACTTTAATCAAATTGTTGAAAGTATAAAAGAACTTATTGAAATTTCGCCACCAGAAATTGTTGATGACATATATGAAGAGGGTATCTTTTTTACTGGAGAACTTAGTAATATTCCTGGAGTTGACGATTTTTTTAATAAAGAATTAAAAATAAATATTAATTTACCTGAAAATTTTGCTGACGCAACTATTCATGGATTAAGAATATTAGGCTCTAAATCAGAAAATATTGAGAAATTAAAATCATATAGATTTTTTTAGCTTGACATTTTACTAATCTCCTAATACAATAGTAGATGCTTTGTCAACAAAGCTTATTTTTTTTGCACTTTGAAATTTGATTTTTGTCAGTCTTATTTTTAGTCAGGTAAACGGGTTAGGACTCCGATGGAAATCGGAGAACTAATTTTTATAAGAGTTTGATCCTGGCTCAGGATGAATGCTGGCGGCGTGCTTTAGATATGCAAGTCGAGCGGTCCGACGCAAGTCGGACAGCGGCAGACGGCTGAGTAATACGCAGGAATCTGCCCCTAGGTATTGAATAGCTCACCGAAAGGGGGGGGAATACTATATGATCCC
>CAYZAZ010000027.1:0-13744 GCA_964476545.1 uncultured Gammaproteobacteria bacterium | reverse complement strand
CTTCAGTTAATTGATAATCTATTAGACCCAATGTCATTTGTTTTACATGACCACAACCACTCAAAATTCCAGGATTGTGAGAATCCGTATGAAGCTGAAAATTTTTTTCTCCTCCTATGACTTCAATTAAAGCTTGGTAAGCTTTCTCAGGATCAACGGTAAAACCATAGCCTCGAGCCGTCGCAAATATCAAAGCTAATTCCCCCGGATCTGCTCCAGGAAAAGCCAACGCCGGTAGACTTTCGACTTGTTTATACCGTCTATTTCTATATATTTATCAGGGAATATATATTTATTATCAAAAACTAACTGGGAAAGATTGGTTTGATCAAGAATAAATTTTTGCATATGGGAATTATTATAACAAAAGAAATCCTCTCATAATAGATAAAATAAACATATCTGCTACAATTATTTTATGCCTCAAAAAATATTTGTCTTTGACCCAACTATTTCCGATAAACAAAGTGCAGTCCGTGGCGTTGGTCGCTATCTTCAAATCCTCAAAGAAAACTTCCCTGATTGGATATTTACTAATCAACTAATCACTAACCACTATTCACTAATCACTACCTTCATAAATCCCTTCTTCAACATCATCTCCCCGCCACTCACCATGAGAAAAATTGCTCAAAAACAAATTGCTATTATCCATGATCTTATCCCTTTAAAATATCCTAATCATTTTCCCATTGGTATCCGGGGAAAAATAAATGTTTGGCTTAATAAACTAGCCTTAAAAAATTATGACCTTATTGTCACCGATTCCCAAGCATCAAAACACGATATTATTCGTCTTTTAAAAATCCAAAAAAACAAAATTAAAGTTATTTATCCTTGCCTACCAAAACAGTTCACAAAGCATTATCTCAAAACTCAAAACTCAAATATTAATCCATTCGGCAAGCTCAGGATAACCCTGAATGAAATCGAACGGGTTAAATCCATATCTGAAAGTTCAAATCTAAAAATCAATAAACCAATGTCAAAAAACAGCTTTGACATTTCAGATTTGACATCTAACATTGGTCAATTTAGTATCTATGTCGGCGACGCCACTTGGAATAAAAATCTAGTAAATTTGGCTAAAGCAATTAAAATTGCCAACGTGACTTGCATTTTTGTCGGAAAAATTTTCTCACAAAAGGTAGGTGTCGCGAGTGAGATGGCTCTCCGAAAAGTAAATTCTTGGCAATATGAGCTAAACGAATTTCTCACACTTACAAAAGACGATAAGCACTTCATTTTTCCGGGTTTTATCGATGACTATAAGCTATTTAAATTATATGAACAAGCTAAGGTAAATATATTGTTCTCACGCGATGAAGGCTTTGGATTTTCATATGTTGAAGCCGGAAATTTTAACTGTCCCTCAATTTTAGCTGATATTCCCGTCCTTAAAGAATTGGCAAAAGACACAACTATTTTTGCTCATCCCAACGACCCAAACGACTTAGCAAATAAAATTAAAGAAATTTACTCAAATGATCAATTACGTCAAGAACTAAGTATTAAGGCTCACCAACGCTCTAAAAAATTTAGTCAAGAAAATTTTAAAAGGAAATTTAATAATATACTAAATCATTAGTACGTTATTTCTTCCTGCGAAATAATTCCAAGAACAATCCAAAAAAAGATTTCTTCATTGATGGAAATAATATTTGTCTGTGAATGAATCAAATATATTACTAATGTTATAGTTAAAGTTTTAATCCAATAATTATCTTTTGATATACTTTTTTTCCTCACTAGTAAATACAGCGATCGCCCAATAATGCTTAAATATGTTAAGAAACCAACAATTCCTGTTGCAATTAATATTTCTAAAAATACAGAATGTGCCTTATCTAAATAAACATCATAACCAAATCTAAATGGCCAATCCACTGACTCAAAAGCATAGTCAATATTGGCCCAACCCCACCCAAAAATAGGTTTTTTGAAAAATGCTAATAGAAGTTTACCCGCAATTCTCTGTCGACTTTGAGCGAAATAACCTTGATCCATTTCTACCGTTATAAAAACTTTATTCTTAATATAAATACCTGACAAAATAACAACTACTAATAATAAAATAACAATTACACCCTTAAACTGCCTTAATTCTTTTGTTTTTATTTCTTCATAAATAAAAAGCCCCACAACAAGAATAGCCATCGTACTAGCCACAAATGAATGAGTTAAGACAACTGCAATTAATTGCACACCTAAAAATATAGTTGTTAGTAAAATATTTTTTTTCTGAGTTAACCAATAACAAACAATTGGCAAAGTAACAAGCAAATAACCAGCTAAAAACTGCGGCTGACTAAAAAATCCCCCAATTGCCCCATTCCAAACATTTAAACTTAAATCTCCAAAAACAAATAATCGTATTCCGAGATAAATCGACCACGTGCTACTTAAAAATGCACCCCAACTCACAACTAAAATAATAGTTTTCTTCCAACTATCCTGCCAAAATAATCCAGTAAGGGTAAATAATCCAACTAAATGTAAGTATGTTAATACCCCATCTCTTCGGTAAAAATTACCAACAATACTTTTTTCTACATCAACCCCTAAAATTGAAGAAACTACTATTATAAATAGTAAAAATATTATCAATAATATTATCAATCCGTCTTGTTTTTCTGTCTTTTTTTTCCTAAGTAATATCAGTAAAGAAACTATCATCATTATTTTAATCCAACATTCAAAAAACCATACTCTTGGAATTTCATAAACTACATAAGCCCAAGGCCAATAAATAAATGGAAGTATTAATAATCCAAAAGAAAAAATATATAATTGAACTTTTTTTAACATAAATAGTCCTTGACATTAATTGTCAATTTCATTATATTGAAAATTAACTACAAATGAAAAAAATTATTAACATTTGGCAAGAATTAACTTTTTCACAAAAAATTTCTACTTTTTTTGTTATCTCCTTTTTAATTATCGTTTCATTAACTAGTATTTTAACGTTTAAAAAATTAGGATACAAATCAAGAGCGTCAGAACCATTAACTCCAATTACACCACCGAATATTACGATTGTGCCATCAAATTCATCCAGAGTTTTTGTAACGTCGCTAGAATATACAGGAAACTTAGGTGGTCTAAACGGAGCCGATACTAAATGTCAAGAAAGAGCAAATATTGCAAATCTAGGTGGTGTTTGGAAAGCATGGTTAAGCGCATCAACTCCAAATGGAGATGCTAGATCAAGATTGAATCATTCTGAATATCAATATAAACTTATTGATCAGACAATAATAGCAAATAATTGGGTAGATTTAACAGATCAACTTTTACTTAATCCTATAAATCTTACTGAAACTGGTCAGATAATTAATAACGTTTCAAATAAATGGAATGTATGGACAAATACTTCGACGAGTGGATCTATATATGATACTCAATTAAATCTTACTTGTTCAAACTGGACATCAGAATCTTCAACAATAACTGGAAGAGGTGGGTCAACTATTGAAAAAGATATTCGTTGGACAGCCTCTGAATTTGCTGGACATGCATGCAATATTCCTCATCGTCTATATTGTTTTGAACAATTACCAAATATCACACTTACACCTACGAATATACCAACGCTAACTCCATCCTCAACCCCTCGCCCACCAAAACCAACCTGTAGTCCTCGCCCAGCATGTTTAAATCGTCGTCCAGCATGTAATATTAAAGAGCCCCTTGGTGGCTGGTGCAAAACCAAAATTATTCCCGTCACTCCAATTCAAGAAATTGAAATAAGATAATAATTTAGATATTAAATAATCTTTTCGCATTTTTTGTCGTTTGTTCCGCAATTTTCTCAACGCTTTCTCCTCTTAGTTTAGCAATAGACTCGGCAATCAATGGAATATTTTTGGGCTCGTTAGGATAAAGTTTTTGTGCACGTAGTGGCTCGGGTAATAAATAGGGTGAATCAGTCTCAAGAACTAATAATTCCAAAGGAATTTTTTTGACAAATTGCTGTTTATCCTCCCAATAGGTCACGTCACCATCAACCCCAATAAATATTCTATATTTTTGGGCAAATTTAAATAGACGCTCATCTGGTTCGCAACAATGAAAAACCATATTTGTAGTTAGGGATAAGTAGTTAGTAGTTAGAAGATTTAAAATATCATCCACTGACTCACGATTATGAAGAATAACGGTTTTTTTATATTTTATCGCTAAATCTATCTGCTTAACTAACAACTCTTTTTGAAGTTTAATAAATTCTGAATCTATCTGGTAATTTTGGTATTTTGTATTTAGATATTGGTGTCTATCCAATCCCACTTCCCCCACCGCCACCACTTTTGGATGAACAATCAATTTTTCTAAATCACTTAGTGTGTCTTTAATGTTACGTGCTATGTGATTTATGTCGTCTGTCCAGACGTGGTGCGGGTGAATCCCAATAGCCGCGTAAATTCCCGCATGATTTTGGGCAATTTCTACGGCTTTTTGTGATGTTTCAATGTCGGTACCGGGAACAATAAAGTCACTGATTCCCACCTTTTTCGCCCGCTCAATTACATCCTGTAAGTTATTTTTGAACCGTTTAAAATTTAAATGGCAATGAGTGTCGATCATAAAACAATATATAACACGTAGCACGTAACATGGAACTCAAAACTCGTAACTTAGAACTTTATAACTTTATAACTAATATTATATAATTGTTTCCTAATATGAATTGGATAATTACAAGTCTACTAATGTTTACCTCATCAATATTTCTTTATCTTTTAATCAGAAAAATTCAAATCCTAAAAATTTCAAATGAAATTAATACCCTATTTCAATTTGGAATTCCTTGCCTAATTTATCTTATTTTCCATATTTTTTTAAAAATCAACATTTTTATTGATATTAAATTAATAATACTTTTTTCGTTAGCTGGCTTTCTTTTTAGTTATCTTGGAAATAAATCTTCACTAATTGCTATCGAAAATGCTCCCAACCCAGGCTATAGTTTAATTATTTCAAAAAGTTATGTTGTAATGACAACTTTTGTTTCCGTAATTTTTTTTAACTCTCAGCTAAATATTAAAAGCCTGCTTGCCATTTTTTTAATTATTATTTTTTCATCCCTGATTATGATTAGCGGCAAAATAAAATCAGTTCATAATCTTAAGTGGATTATTTTTTCTTTTGGCTCTTTTTTTGCCTGGGGATTTTTAGCTTTATTTTCCAAATACGTATCTAACTTAAAAGTACCTGTTTTCACCTTCCTTTTTTATTTAACATTAACAGTATCTATATTTAACAGCATCGAGTTAAAATTAAAAAAAATTAATTTAAGAGGTATTTTATTGGGGGGGGAGAAATTATTAATTTTATTCTTTATCGGAATTTTTGGCATGCTTTTTAATACTTTTATGCAAATTTCTTACAAATATGCTCCCAACCCAGGTTATATCAATGCCGTTAATGCCTCTTCAATTTCATTAATAACATTATTTTCTGCTTTTTTATTCAAAGACGATTTTTCACTAAAAAAATTAATCGGAATTCTCGGTGTAACGACAGGATTAATTTTACTTTTTATATAAGTTTAGCCTGTCATGCCAAGCTTATGGCAACCGCTTCAGTTGCCAAAGGGTGGCAAATTAGTTATTAATATGGATATTTATTACAAAGTCGCCCATCGACCACAAAGTGAATATCTACCGCCTAAGAACCATGCTTTGGAAAATGGTCTTTGCTATTCGCGCCAATATCTTAAATGAAGTCCGTAAACAAAAATTCCTCACCGCTTTAAAACCCTTTAAATTAATCTAGTTAAATTTTATAAAAATTTATAGCCTTTACTTTACTAAAATGTTTTTGATTAAAAGTTACCAATTTAATATTTTCTTTAATACAAGAAGCAGTAATAAGCGCATCAGCAAGTCCCAAATTATACTTTCTTCGTAAAATACTGGCCTTTTTAGATATATCTACAGTTAAATCAATAATTTCAAAGTGAGATAATAATTCTTCTAGAATATCTATCTTATTTTTCTCATCTATATCGCCGCCTGAATAAAGCTCGACAATATTAATTAAAGTCACACAGGGAATTATTTTTTTATCTTCAATTCGCTCAAAAATAACTCGAATTCTTTCATTATGCCCTCGTAGAAAATCAATGATCACGTCACTATCAATTAAAATTTTTTCCATATATTATTAATATAATTTTCTCTTTTATTGTCAAATGAGGTTTCTCTTGTTTTTTTTAAAAAATCACTTCCCTTTTCTCCTTTTCCCCAAGCGCCAAAAAGTGATGAAAGGCGACTTATCTCCGGCTCCTCATATTTATATTTCAAAACTAATTTAAGACCATCAATAAAAATATCTTTAACGGTTTTTTTCTCAAGAAGAGCTTTCTTTTTTATCTCAAAAAGAAGATTTTCCGGCACTGAGATCGTTGTTCTTGTATATTTATTAGTTAACATACAAGCATATTAGCATCAAAACATCAAAATGTCAAGTATCAACGTTTCCTTTATTTCAATATCTCCTCCACGGCTCTTTCAAGTTGTATATCGGTTTCTCGAGTCAAAGTATTCCCATTTTCAATTTTATTCTCGATTTTTATATCTGGCTCAATTCCTTTACCCATAATCCAATCACCATTGGGCAAAATCCACTTGGCTACAGTCACATGCAATCCAGCATCATCATCTAAGTTTAGGGCTTCCTGAACAGATCCTTTACCAAAAGTTTTTTCACCAATTAACTTAGCTCTTTTATGATCGCGCAGTGCACCACTAAGAATTTCTGAAGCCGAAGCCGATCCTTGATTAACTAAAACAACTAATGGAATATCCATAAGCTTCCCAGTTCGCACCACTTTATATTCCCGGTTTTCAATTGCCTGAGAAGTCGATTCTTGCTTAACTACTAAATCCCCTTTGGGCAAAAATTCACTGGCTAAATAAACTGAACTTTCAAGATAGCCTCCTGGGTTACCCCGAAGATCCAAAATCATTCCCACGACTTCATTATTTTCCCATTTTTGCACAATTTGCTCAACTCCCTTATCCCATTCATCGTTAGTATTGGCGCCAAATTGATTTAGTTTTAAATAAGCGACATTACCTGGAGTTTGACTTTGATTATCCTTACCACTCTCAGCCAAACCTTGATCACTCGTGCCGTCTACTGGTTTTTCATAACTAATTTCAACTGAAGCGACGTTAATCACATCCCGGGTTATTTCAATTACTTTTTCTTTACCGCCGTGAAGAATGGTTAATTTAATTTTTGTTCCTTTTGGTCCCCGAATTTTAGAAACAGCATGATTTAAAGTCCAATTAGCCACCGATTCATTATTTACTTTTAAAATAATATCGCCGGCCATAATCCCGGCCATTTCTGCAGGTGATTTTTTGAGTGGAGAAATGATCACAATCTGATTTTCTTTCATCCCCAGTTGCGCCCCAATTCCCTCAAACTTCCCCTCAAGATCAGCCTTGGATTGCTTATTTTCCTCAGGAGTTAAGAAAAAAGTATAAGGATCTTCCATTGTCGCCACCATTCCTTTGATGGCGCCATAAAACATTTTTTGCGTATTTATCTTTTTCTTATCAACATATTTTTCTTCTAGTTTCTGCCAGGTTTCCCAAAAAAGACTAAAATCAATATTTTTCGCTTGACTCCCTTTATTGGTATTAATAATATTATAGTTAGCGCCTTCGACTTTTTGATTATTTGCTTGGTATTCACCTAAACGATAGCCCGAGCCAAATAAAAAGATTATTACAGAAAATATAAGAAGTGTATTGGTGAGTTTTTTTTGAAACATAATAATTAGTTATAAAGTCAAAAAGTTAATAAAGTTCATAAAGTTAAAATTCAAACTCAAAACTCAACAACTAAGAACTTTACAAACTTTATAACTTAAAACTTTATAGACTTTTCTATTGATAAAGTATGATTTTACTCTCTTTTTTATCGACAATACAATAGGGAAATTGAAGTTTAGCTATTTTTTCAAAGTCTGCAATTTGCTTTAGTTTACAGAAAAAAAGCCCTGTTTTTTCAGGAAGACTGTGCTGACAAATAAAGCCCCTTGCCCCCAAAGCTTCCAGTTTCACCTGCTGATAGGAATTAATCTTTTCGGCACAAAAAATATACTTTCCCGATATCTCATCACTTGTAATTTCATCTTTTAAATTTTTTAGATAAAAAACCTCTCCTCCCAACCCCTCTCCCTCATTAAAGTCTTTAATCACAAATTCTTGACTTTTATTCACTTTAAATTTTATTTCCTCTTTCTCTATCTCCACAATCTCTCCTTTAAAATAACAATTAATTATTTTTTCTTCTTCAGATTTTATTTCAATTAAAATCGTACCATCTTTATGATTAATTTCTTTTAATATACCTTCAAATTCACTAAGAATTTTTTTATGATCAAAAAACGAAGACTTTTCCGCCAGCAACTCATCTTTTTTTATTTCATCGCCCACAAATTTTTTCAGCGAACGAAATATTTTATTCGGTGACATGCCTAATTTCTCGGATAAATTTAATTTTATATCCTGTGATTTCCTTAGATTAATTAAAGGAGTACTAAAATCCACCTCATCACCCACCTTGACTAAAACTTTACCAGATATAGGAATATGAAGAATTAATGTCATAAAATAATTATAACAATATTGATACGAATCTACGAATGAATGCGATAACCATTTACTATTTGAGTTATAATCATTATTAATGTGGCTTATTAAACTTTTCTTTATTTTCATCTCAAGTTTTTTTATTACTTCTAATGTTTATGCTGTTGATAATTGTGCCGGTCAAACTTGTGCTGGCGGAACAACTATTGGCTCATGTGCGGTGGGTGTTGCTAATCGTATTTGTTCCTGTGTTGCTAAATCAACCGGAGGCTATATCGCCAAATATACTGATGAGACTACAGGCAAATGCACTGGCAGAATTAACTATGATTCA
This sequence comes from uncultured Gammaproteobacteria bacterium, assembly GCA_964476545.1. Taxonomy (GTDB): domain Bacteria; phylum Patescibacteriota; class Microgenomatia; order UBA1406; family GWC2-37-13; genus CAYZAZ01. Next base: position 4,798 of record CAYZAZ010000027.1, on the reverse strand, counting down.
TCGGGAAAACCAATCGGCTTAGATTATTGTGATCCAAGTGAAGAAAAATTCAATAGCGCAATAACTGGAAGATACTGTACTCAATGTTGGGATGGAACCAAAAGCATCTGGCAATGCGATCCAGCACCAACTGCAACTCCCCGACCGCCAACAAATACACCAATTCCAACCATTTATTCAACCCAGACAACAATTGCCCCGACCAAAATAATTACAAATCCAATTACTTCTATCGCTCCGACCTTCAATTCAATTTCCTGTCCCTATCTTAATATCGCCGATTGCCGAGGAGATGGTTGTCGAAGCTGTACAAAAAAAGACTGTAATTATAATCTTTATCGTTGTTCTGAGGTTCTACGCTCACAAGAATATGAAGCTCAAATCCAGCAACAAGTCCAACAACAAGAAATGGAAAAACAATTAATTCTCTCAAGAGGGGTATGCTCGCGATCTTGTAACACAGGCACATGTGTTTTGGACATTGCCAATAATAAATATAAGTGTGTCCCCTACACTGATACAAATAATGGCTATAATGATTTTAGTTCGACCAATTTTAATTCTACCTCAACTAACTGTGACATCGTCGGATCCAAATGCTGTAAAAAGGCCTTAACTTATGTAGAAAGTCACAGTAGCTACGCAAAATATAGTTATTTTTGTAATAAAAATTTCCAATGTTCCCGCCAAACAGATCTTGGCGTTTGTATCCATGATTTACAGTATGAGCAAGCGACCGCAACTTTAAATTTTGCCAATGGTAAAACTGCCGAAGAAGCCCAAGCGATTATTTTTTCCAATCTTAGTAATAATACACAAATAAGTAATGCTTTAAGCTCAACTTGTTTTGATGAAATCACTGAACGTGGTCAAACAACTTTACTTCCTTGTACTGGCGCCTGTGTTTTTTCAGATTCACGCAAAAAATTTATCTGCGTTGATCAAAATCAAGCCACCAATTTTTATCAACAAACAAATTCCGCTACTGGAAAAGGCGAACTAGGCGATCGTTGTATCGCCAAACTTGGTATTCCTCCCTATGGCTGTAATAATGAAAATTTAGAATGTGATATAAACAAATTTAAATGTGTATTAAAAAAAGAGGCTCTTACCCGCTTGGCCAATGACGCGATTTATCAAAATCTAAATAATACCGAAGCTAATATAAATACCACTGGCTACAGTCTCAACACCTCTCTTAATACAACGGCCGATCAACAACAGGCAGGAAATAATAATAGTTTAGTGAAAAACTACTGCACTCAAGATAAGGAGGGAAAAACATTCTTAGCCAATGGTTCCTGCTGGTACTGTCAAGATAGCTACTCCAAAACAGTCCAACTGACTCAAATGTCTTTTTGTCAAGATAAAACTTTAGCTCAAGCTTTAATTATCGGCGATCAATGCAAAAAAGCCGATGGCTATTGCTCAAGTGATGCTAAAAACTGCCCGCAATTAAATACTAATGACTGTGGTGATAAATTTGTTTGTTGCCAAAATTCAAATCAACTTGGTAGTCTGAATCAACCCTGTCGCATCTCAACCTCAGGTGGCCGGGGATCATTTACAAATACCAATACTGACTGTGACCCGGGTCTGCGCTGTGTCATTGATCCAAATTGTAAAGGAATAACTTGCAACAGCGCTTCCAAAAGAATTTGTAGAGACGAATTTAGTTTAGCTTATGACACAAATTATAACCGTGGCGCTGGATCCAATGTTTTTCTGGTTGGTAATCTAATTGCCGCCGTGGATACTGCTTTTGGAGGTAGTGCTGTCGTCGCTGGTGATACTCGCGCCCAAATTACTATTAATCAAATTGATAAATGTAATGAACTTGCTAAAACAGATCCCGCTATTATACAAAAAGTCCAAGAAGACCCAAATTTCTGCAAAAATTTTTATAACAATCTCGATGGTATTGCTAAAGGTCAAGCAACTGTTCTTCAACTAAATGAAATGCAGGAAAATGGTGAAATGAAAAACGGTTTTATTGAAAACTTCTATAAAGCTGGAATTCGTCTTGGCGCAACAGTGGGTCGCAATTCTGACGTCACTACAACCGAGAATGCTTTTTATAACTATGCCGAAAAACAAATAGAAATTGGTGACATGGCCAATACAATCGAAACTGCCTGTAAAGAAGGTAAATTAACTGGTGCTCAATGCAATAAATTCTTCATTTATGGTGGCGCAACGCTTATGACTGGCTCCTCCGCTGTCGGTATAGGTGTCCAAACGGGTCAACTTGCGGCCGATATTGCTACCTTAGGCATTGGTGATTCCCTTTTAACCCAAGCTGGGAATAAATTACAACAAACCGCCCTTAAAAATGCCGAAAAAAAAGTTGTTCTCGAACTGGCTGAAGGAGTAACAAAACTTATTAGTGAAGAAACCATGGAAAAATTAATTGCCAAGGGCACCAATGAAGCTTCTCAAGTAATTATTCAAGAAGCAGCTGAAAAATCACTTACCTACAAAGCCGCTCAAGTTTTTTTATTTCCCGCCAAAGCCGCAGAAAAAGCCGTAACTTATACGCCAATCGCCTTTCTCGAAAAAGCCGTCGCCGCCCCCATCTTACTTCCCATTCAAGGAACGGTCGGTATCATTAGTCTCACTGCCCCCCTTAGAATCAAAGCTGTTGAAGTAATTGGCAAAGTTTTAACAAAAGCAATGCCTGACATGGCAACAGTTGCCGAAAAAAAAGTTGAAACAGAAATTTCCCAAAAATTAACTACCGAAGCAGTCGAAAATTCACTTCCCCAAACAACCAAACTAACAGAATTAATAGATAGAGAAGTTATTCCCGCCGCCGATGCATCTGTTGTAAAAATCGCCGATACACAAGTAGAGAACCCTCTTAATCAAGTAATGACAAGTATTCGACAAACAGTTGATGAAACAATAGGTATTAAACTAGAACCAGAAATTACTCTTAAAAATCCCGAATTTCCAGGCGGAAAATTAGAAAAAACAACTGAAGGGTTAAAAATAATAAAAACAAATAATGATCAATGGATTACTGTTGAAACCCCAACTGGAGTTAAAAGAAAATATAGTATAGGTCAACATATTTCTATTAATGAAGGTGATTTAGTCACTATGCGCAAAAAAAAATATCGTGTTACACCTGAAGGCTTAACTGCCATCGATACTTCGCCAATGACACAAGCTGTAACTGTTTTAGAACAATCTCCTCTTACTGATCTTGCCCCCGCCACCGCCAAACTCGCAACTGAAATACCCGAATCTCTTCCCGCTCAAACTCAGACAATTGATCAACTTTTTACTAAAAATGAACGTGGTGATTTAATATTAAAACCATCTGAATTACATCAACAACTTGAAGTCCTTCCTTCTATTGATAAGGATGTCATTATCGTTAAAGATGTCTATAAAAATTATACTTCAGTAGAAATTGATCCAGAGAAAGTAATTTTTCAACTTGAAGCATTTAGTCAAGGTAAAGGATGGGATATCTATGATAGTAAAAGAGGGCCTGAATATCTAGAAAAATTCGTTTCTGATGTTGCAAATGGACGCACTAACCTCGAAGAAATTGACGGCCTACCTATTGACGTAATAGATTTCGGTGGAATATATTCGCAAGGGAATAATGGCAGTCATAGAATTGCTGTAGCAAAAGCATTAGGAATAAGCAAGGTACCTAGTTCTGTAAGACAAGCTAATTTTAATGAATTTATTATTTTTAATGAACAAAGTTATAAATTATTAAATAAACGACGATCTCAAGGATTATGGTCAGGAACAATTTCAGAACTATCAAATGGGGTAAGAACTGTCCATGTTAATAAAATGAATGGACCATGGGTGTTTGCTGATGATATGGAGTTAGTAGCTCAAACATTCCAAAAATATGCACCTGAAGAAGTAGAATTTATTAACGGTAAACTAATACATAAACGAGCTCAAGAATTATTACAAACTCCTCAATCAACAATAGCTCTTACTAACTCACTCCTAGGTCAAGAAACCGCCAAACTCGCAACTGAAATACCCGAATCTCTTCCCGCTCAAGCCAAAGCAATTGTCGACGAAACTCTTGGCTCTATTACTAAAACCGAAACAATAAAAATTTCATCAACTCAACAATTAGAAAAAGCGCAAATTACCAAAACTGTTCAACAGCAATTATTAAAAATTAATCCTCAAATTCCCCCTGGTCTTTCTGATGAAATTATCCAACAATATGAAAAAACAGATCAATTGCTAATTCAAACTGCCTCTAAAATGGATGGTATTTATGTAAGATCAACCAGTCAAGAAAGTGCTGATGATATACGAAAAACCCTTACAAGAGTTTTTACTGATTATAAACCAAGTGAAGTCGTTATTTCAGATTACCCTGGCGGAATTCTTGTTAAATCAAAATTAAGAGTTTCGGAAAAAGTATATCTTTTTAATAGCCCAAATAAAGGAATAATTATATTTCCAGAAAATGTCACACAAACACTTCTTTCAAATGAAAAAAGAATTAGATTATATCGAGGCGTTGGTTCTTTTGACCCAAATATTATTCAAACTTCAAGTATATTAAGAGAGATAAATACCCACATGACGGAACAAGATATATTAAATTATGTTAATGGAAAAATAACCATTGAAGAATTATTCAGTAAATCATCAAATCCTGCACAACTCTTAAAAGAATTTAATCTTGAAAAACAAAAAATATCAAATAGACGATTATCTGATTTAGAAATCTTAACAAAATTACATGCGGGTCATAATAGAGGAGCTCAGAACATAACTGATATTTTTGTTTCTAAAAAATTTG
>CAYZAZ010000026.1:952-14606 GCA_964476545.1 uncultured Gammaproteobacteria bacterium | reverse complement strand
TCTTCAAGACCCACAATATCTGTCAAAACAACATATTCATCATCTGATTTAGAAACCATACCCATAGCTACACCGGCTACAGCCGCATTGAGTGGAACGCCCGCATCCATCAAAGCCAGTGATGAACCACAAACAGAACCCATTGATGAAGAACCATTTTCAGCCAATATTTCAGAAACAACTCGAATCGCATAAGGAAAATCTTTTATTTCTGGTAAGACTGCCTCAATTGCTTTTTCGGCCAAGGCTCCATGTCCAATTGCTCGGCGACTTGGTCCAAACATGCGTCCCGTCTGACCATAAGAATATGGTCCATCTGAATAATGGTGAATATATCTTTTAGCTTCTTTTCCTTCTGGTCCTTCAATTAATTGTTCAAGCGTAGTTGAACCTAAGGTCACGATTGACAAAACTTGGGTTTGACCTCTTTGAAATAATGCTGATCCGTGAGTACGAGGAAGAAGAGATGTTTCAATAAAAATATCTCTTACTTGATCAACTTTTCGACCATCGGGTCTTAATTTTTTTTCAAGAATATTATTTTTAATATTCTTATAATTATATTTATTAATTGCATTCAAAATTTGTTTTTTATCAAATTTCTTTTCTACCTCTTCATAAATCTTTTCGACTAATCCAGTAATTGTGGCGCTATTACTTCCAGCAGTAACCGCCACTTCGCGGACTGCTTTTTCAAATTCTTTATTATATTTTTTAATTAATTCAATTACTTCCGGTGTTTCTATTTCACTTGGGACGACTTCTTTTTGCTTACCAATTTTTTTTGCCAGACCTTCAATAAAATCAATTATTTTAGTATTTTCCTGCTTGGCCATAATTATTCCCTCTTGAATAATATCGTCTTTAAGAATACCGGCGTCTGTCTCAATCATGACAACTTTCTCTTTTGTTGAAGAAACAACAAGATTTAAAATAGAATATTTTTGCTCATTTTCATTTGGATTAATAATTAAATTGCCTTCTTTTTGATCTTCAGCCGGCGGAACATAGCCCACTTTCATAGTACTAATTGGTCCTTCCCAAGGAATGCTGGAAACTCGAAGAGCCGCCGATGTCGCAATTGCAGCTACAATTTCTGGGGAATTATTACCATCGACAGAAAGCAAAGTAATCACTACCTGAACTTGTTTTTTAAATGTTTTTGGAAAAAGAGGTCGAATTGAACGATCAATCAAACGACCAATTAAAACAGCTTCATCTGATGGTCTACCTTCACGTTTCACCCATCTTGAACCTTTAATTAATCCACCAGCATAAAGCTTTTCATTGTATTCCACAGAAAGTGGAAAGTAATCAATTGCCTGATTTTCGGGACCAACAGCAACTGTAACTAAAACGGCCGTGTCTCCAATTGAGGCATAAACCGAAGTATCAACAGCTTGAGCTAATTTTCCAAATTGAAGTGTTAATTTCTGTCCATCAATCTCAATGGAGTCTTGTGTTATATTCATAAAACTTAATGATACGAATGATCCGAATATTTATTTCTTTAGTTCGAGTTTTTTAATCAATACCTTATATCTTTTTTCGTCTAATTTTTGCAAATAATTTAAAATTCTTCTTCTTTTAGCAATTACTTTTAAAAGACCACGTCTTGAATGATTATCTTTTTTATTAATATCTAAATGTTCGGCTAAACGATCAATTTTAAAAGTTAAAAGTGCGACTTGCACTTCTGGAGAACCGGTGTCACCGTCTTTTTGTGAGAACAACTCAATGATTTTTTGTTTTTCTTCTGGTAATTTGGTCATAAAAGTAGATTATAATAAAAAATATGTTAAGTTTCAACCCCAAAAAACTTGTTCTTCCCTTTTTACTATTAATATTGCTTATATATATAATACTATTTATTCCTCCGACTTACTTCCTAATCATTTATCTAACCTTTGCTTTAACTTCTTTGATACTATTTTTAACCCTCGCTACTTTTTTTCAGAAAAAAATTTCTTTTCTCATCTCTGTCGGTATTTTATTATTCTTAATTGTCAGTCATTTTGTCGGATTTAATATCTTTAATACGCTTCTAATTATTTCTCTTATAATCGCTTTAATATTTTTGTTAAAATAATAAGGATGAAAAAGTTTTATATCACCACCACAGCTCCCTATGTCAATGCCGACCCCCACATCGGATTTGCTCTTGAAATTATCCAAGCCGATGTCTTGGCAAGATACCATCGATTACTCGGCGAAGAAGTCGCTTTTGGATTTGGTACCGATGAACATGGAGTAAAAATTTACAATAAAGCGCTTGAACAAAAGAAAGATCCCAAAAAATACTGTGATGAGTTTGCACAAAAATTTGACGATTTAAAAAAGGCTTTGAATTTAAGCTATACCCATTTTATTCGAACAACAGATGAAAAACACCAAAAAGCCGCCCAAGAATTTTGGAACCTTTGTTTTAAAAATGGCGACATCTATAAAAAAAAATATCAGATAAAATACTGTATTGGCTGTGAGTTAGAAAAAACTGACTCAGAATTAATTAGCAATAAATGTCCTCTTCATCCCAATCTAGAAATCGAAAATTACGATGAAGAAAATTACTTTTTTAAATTTTCAAAATATCAACAGAAATTGCTTGAATTTTATGAAAATAATCCTCAATTTGTCCTGCCTAAAAATAAATTTGAGGAAATAAAAAACTTTATTAAAGGCGGTCTTCAAGATTTTAGTATTTCCAGATTAAAAACTAAAATGCCTTGGGGAGTGGATGTCCCTAATGACTCAGAACATGTGATGTATGTTTGGTTTGATGCTTTAGTTTTTTACATCTCTAATATTGGTTGGCCAAATGATAAAAAGGAATTTGAAAAATGGTGGCCGGTAATTCAAGTCGCTGGAAAAGATAATTTACGCCAACAATCGGCTATTTGGCAAGCGATGCTTATGTCGGCTAACTTACCCAATTCAAAACAAATTATTATTCATGGCTTTATTACATCCAATGGCCAGAAAATGAGTAAAAGTTTGGGTAATGTTATTAATCCCTACGATCTTGTAAATAAATATGGCACGGACGCTGTCCGTTATTACCTTCTTCGAGAAATACCCGCCACTGATGATGGCGATTATTCTGCCTCCAGAATGGAAGAAATTTATAACGCTGATCTCGCCAATGAACTCGGCAACTTAATCTCCCGCCTCACCACCCTCGCCGAAAAAGACAACCTAATTATTAATCAAGAGACTAAATACAATTATTCGCTTGTCCTGAGCGAAGTCGAAGGATTTCAATTTAATATTATATTAGAGCAAATCTGGACTGATATAAAAAAACTCAATAAACAAGTCGATGACTTTGCCCCCTGGCATAAGACAGTAGAGGAAAGAAAAGAATTTTTACAAAAAACAATTCAAGAAATAAACATTATTGGACAAAAACTATTGCCCTTTTTACCAGAAACAGCCGAGAAAATAATTCAAGCTACAACTGGAAAAATATGTAAGATTACACCCCTTTTTCCCAGATTAACAATCCGCCAGCTGGCCCACTAATCACTAATCACTAATCACTAAACACTAAACTATGAAACAATTAATAAGTAAATTAAGAACCAAATTAACAAAAAAAACAGTAATTATTTCTGTCGCTATAGTATTTGTTTTCTTAAGTATATTTATTTATTTTTTTATTTTTTACAAACTCCCCTCTCCCTATTCATTAAAAAATTACAAAGCTATCCCTTTATCAACCCACATCTATGACCGCAATGGAAAATTATTATATGAAGTTTACAAAGAACAAAATCGAACCCCCATAAAAATTAAGGATTTACCTGTCTATATTGGCCAAGCGACAATTGCCATTGAAGACAAAGATTTTTACAAACATGGTGGTGTCTCCATTGTTTCTGGAATTTTGCGCGCCGCCAAAGACACGCTTTTAAAAAATCAACTTCAAGGTGGATCAACAATTACCCAGCAACTCGTCAAAGGCGCACTGCTTACCTCCGAAAGAACAGTTCAAAGGAAAATTAAGGAAATTATTTTGGCTCTTTGGGTAGAAAAAATTTTTACAAAAGATGAAATTCTAGAAATGTATTTGAATCAAGTTCCCTACGGTGGATCTTCGTACGGAATTGAAGAAGCCTCAAAAACTTATTTTAATAAACATGCTAAAGAATTATTAGCAACTGAGTCTGCTCTCCTAGCCGGTCTCCCTCAAGCTCCTTCTTTTTATTCACCTTATACTAATCCTGAGATGACTATCTCAAGAAGCAATATTGTTTTACAACGAATGCTTCAACAAAAATATATAAAAAAATCTCAATATGAAAAATATATAAAAGAAAAATTAGTCATTGCCCCTTTAAAAAATTCAATTAAAGCTCCTCATTTTGTATTTTATGTAAAAGCTGAGCTTGAAAAAAAATATTCACCTCAAGAAATTGAAGAAGGCGGATTAAGAGTGACGACAACCCTCGACTTAGGTATTCAAGAAAAAGCTGAGGAAATTCTTAAAGAAGAGATTGATAAACTAGAGTATTTAAATGTGTCAAATGGTGCCCTGCTTGTCACCCGACCTGCAACTGGAGAGATTTTATCAATGATCGGATCGGTTGATTATTTTGCCACAGGTAGTGGTACTTTCAATGTAACGACAGCTCTTAGACAACCGGGTTCTTCCATCAAACCAATTAATTACGCTATTGGTATCGACCGAAAATTAGTTACTCCCGCAACCATATTTTTAGATACACCAACATGTTTTTCCGCCGCCGGCCAACCAACTAAATATTGCCCGGTAAACTACGACGGAACCTTTCATGGTTTAACTCAACTAAGATTTGCTCTTGGTAACTCATATAATATTCCCGCTGTAAAAATGTTAGCCATGAACGGACTAGAAAATTTTATTGCTTCCGCCTCAGCTTTAACAATTACCAGTTTTAAAGATTCCAAAAACTACGGACTTTCTCTTACTCTTGGCGGTGGAGAAGTTAAAATGACCGAAATGGCCCAAGCTTTTTCTTCATTTCCTAACCGAGGTATACCTAAAAAATTAGTTGAAATTTTAAAAATTCAAGATCGGAATGGCAAAATTTTATATGAATTTAAAGATGCTAACTTTATTGCCGATATTAAGAAACCACTTAATAATCCTAATTTTTTTTCAATTAGCGGCAAGCGAGTTTTTTCCCCAGAAACAACATATTTAATTTCTCATATGCTCTTGGATAATAATGCCCGTTCCAATGCTTTTGGTTCCTCTTCATTTTTAGTTATTCCCAAACACGCCGTGTCAGTAAAAACCGGAACCACCGATGATAAAAAAGATAACTGGACCATTGGCTACACCCCAAATTTTTTAACCACAGTCTGGGTGGGAAATAATGATAACTCCAATATGAATCCTTATCTTGCCTCCGGTGTCACTGGCGCCGCCCCCATTTGGAATAAAGTAATGACTTATATTTTGAAAGATCAGCCTGACCTCTGGCCAATCAAACCCGAGAATGTCGTTGGTATTAGAATTTGTAATGATACCGGAACCGCAATGAATAAAAATCCCGATGGATCAGATAGTTGTGCCGCCCGTTTTGAATATATTATTAAAGGTACAGAAAATATCAAAGGACCAGAAGTAAAAAGAGCCATTATTCCTGTTTTTAAAGATAGTGATAAACAAGCCAACGCCACTGATGCCAATATTGAAATGAAAGAAAAAACAGTCATTCGCGATAATTTTTCCACCTACTGTCTTGACTGCGCCCACGATGCTCTTCCCACTCCTATTTATTCCCCTTGACAATATACTAGCACACTAGTATAATAGTTTTCAATGAACGAATTAATTAAAGAACTCTTAAAAATAAAAAGTAAAAAAATTATGGAGAATTTTTTATTGGGTCTTTTCACCCCACAAGAATTGAAAGAAATTCCAACCAGAATCCAAATTATAAAAATGTTAAAAAAAGGAATTGCTCAAAAAGAAATTTCTGAAAAATTAGGCGTCGGTATTGCCACCGTTACCCGCGGTTCCATTGAATTAAAAAAAGGCCGATTTATAAATATTTAATGTCATTCTGGCTCCGTCCAGAATCGTTGTTTAAAAAAATATATGATAATCAAAACCAAACAAATTCCAAATAATTTCTTCTCAACAACTTCACCTCTTTGCTGGCAGGCCTCATTACTTTGGTGAAATTAACCAATCTCTTCCTTCACCAGATCCACTTCGATTAATTGATTAATCAATTAATTGAGTTTTTATAAATCTAAATATTTTTATGGGAATAGAAAATCGACAAGTACCAATAAGTAAAAAGGGTGAATTATGTCCGAAAAATGGGCCTAGCCAAAGATTACAAATCTTAAATGCCCTAATGACAAAAGTGGTCACCGGAAAAGATGGTTTGCCAATTAGAACACCAATCCTTGATAAGACTAATTTAAATATGATTAGACAATCTCTTGTTGATCATCCAGACACAATTCAAATGGGTGCTTACACTGATTATCTAGGACTGGGTGATGAAACTGTGGCAGAAATCAGAGAAAAACAACTGAAGCAAATTCCTCAAGCAAGATTACCCTATATAAAAAAATTAGAAAAAGTAATTGAAACAACTCCCACAGTGCCAGATGATCTATCTCTTAGAAACATTAATCCATTTACACCTTTTGAAAATAACCCACCAATACTATTTGGCATGGGAGGTGGAAGTCAAAGACTATGCCAAGGATTACCTTTTGATGTTTTAAAAATGGTTTTAACCGCAGAAAAAATCCGCCGTGAATTAGATGCCGGACCCATAAACATACTTTGTGCAAATGATATCACCCATACAAATATCGGAAAAGATCCGTCTTTTTCCATTAAAAGCATAGATAGAGTTATGGCGGCCGAAAGAGATTTACTCCAGTTAGCAGTGCAACAAATGGGCTTGGGCGATCATTTTAATATTTTTTTAAGTACTGATTTAGAAAGAATAATTGGTGCAGATGGAAAAAATGCTTATGATGAAATGGTCGAACACGCAAAAAAAGTGCCTTTCATTCACGACCAGCATTACGCAATGGAGATTGCCGAAATGTACAGTCTTATTAATCAAAAATTGGGAGGGATCAAACTCGGTTGGTTTATGAATAATCCAAATCCTGTAGAGCCAAAATATATTATGGATGAGCAACCATTTGATGCTCGCTACGCTCTTTATCTGGCCAGTCAAGGATTAACCAATACCGTTTCTATCCCCTATGTTCATGCCGGTTTTAAATTACTACCAGATAAAAATGGTTTTGCTCAAAAAGCAGCCCCATATATCGACTATGATCCACCAAATAGAGTTTTACTTAGTCCTTTTGAAAATCCAACCGAAAAATTAGAAAAAGCATCAAGACATGGAGGTGGAACAAATTTAAAACAAGTCCAAAATCATTTTGCAGCAACAATCGATCTTTTTGAATCACTAATTTTAGGCGAAAGAATTCCTGTTCATTTAAAGGGAACAAGTCAAGTATATGGCGAAAAAATTCAATTTATATTAGATTTCATATTTAACGGAAATAGATACGAGGCAGAAAAAATTTTTAAAGATACATTTCCAAATTCTATTAACAATTAATTTACTTTAATGAAAAATCAAATAAACCAACATATAAAAAATCTTAGTTACCATGAATACGCAAATCCAATTAAGTTTGACAACAATTATATTGACCTTCGCAATAATAATTCTCAATATGAATATCAGTATTCACAAGATAAGGATTTAATTCAACTAATCGCCAAAAAAGAAGGTATCCCTCCAAAAAATATTCTCCTCACTGCCGGCGCAGATAATGCTCTCCACCATATTGCCGAAACTTTTCTTGAAAAAAATAAAAAAGTTTTAATTCCTATTCCGTCTTTTCCCCGATATGAATTTCACGCAAAAATCATGGGTGTCAAACCAGTATTTGTCAATATTTATAAAAAAACAGAGTTAGAAAAATTAAATCTAATTAAATCTGAAATAAGTAAAAAAAATATTAAATTACTATTTCTGGCAAGCCCCAATAACCCAACCGGAGAATCTTTTTCATACAAAAATATTTCTAATTTCCTATTAGAAATAAAAAAAACTGTTGTCGTAATTGATCAGGCGCTTTCCGGCTATTTTGACGACTCTTTGCCTTCACTTGCGCTCAAATTTCCCAATGTAATTGTTGTAAAATCATTTTCCAAATTATATAACTTACCTGGGCTCAGAATAGGCTATATCATTACCTCAGACCAATTCGCAAAATTTATTAAAAAAACTATTTCACCATATGAATTATCTTCACCCAGTATCACAATTACTAAAACATATCTTAAAAATTTATCTGAAACTAATCAAACAAAAAATGTAATTTCAAAAAGTTTCAACTATGTTAAGAATAATCTCAAATTAAATTTTTCAGCAACAAAAAATTCTTATTTACTCATCGATGGAGGTATAAAAATTCCAGAATTATATAAAAGACTAACAGAAAATAGAACTCTAACAATTGATGGTAAAAATTTTAGGGGGTTAGAAAAGGAAAATACCATTAGAATTATTTTAACTGATTTTAAAGCAATTAAAAGATTAGTCAAAATTATAAATTTTTTGTTAAACTAAACATATGATAGACCAAAAAGTTTCCGAATATAGTGAAACATTAAAAAAATTAGGAATAAAGCATAAAATTCTCGAACATCCTGAATTAAAAACCGTGGAAGATGTCCAAAAATATCTTGGTTTTGGATTAAATGAAGCTTTAGCAACCTTAATCATGAAAACCGAAAAAGGATTTATAGCAATAATTAAACGTGGAGACTGTTTGCTAAATAATAAAAAAATTAAAAAAATTCTTGGAATCGGAAGTCTGAGAATGGCTACAGATGAAGAATTTATTAATCTCACAAATGTTATTCCAGGCGCCGCCCATATTTTACACAAAGTATCACAAACATTGATTGACGAAAAAGTTTTTGAAAAAGAAAAAATAAATGGAGGATCAGGTAGTCTTTTATATACATTTCGTTACGATTCTCAAGACATAAAAAAAATTCCCAATAGTCAAGTTGTCGATATTTCTAAAATTACAATTACAACAACCGCTACTTCAATTGGGATTAAAAGAGTCTTCTCTGGAATTAGAGCCACTGGCAGACTCCATCTTGGTAATTATTTGGGCGCTGTCAAAGGGATGCTTGAAATTCAAAACAAAGGTGAATATGAATGCATCTTTTGTGTCGTTGACATTCATTCTATTACTACCCCATTTAACCCCGAAGCAATCAGACAAAATAAGCGAGAAATAATCATTGATTATCTTGCCGCTGGACTTGACCCAAAAAAAAGTATAATAATCTATCAATCAGATGTACCAGAACATATAGAACTCGCCTTTTATTTTTCAACAGTTTTAAGCGTTGCCCGCATGCAACATTTACCCACTTATAAAGACAAAATTAAACAACACCCCCAAAATGTCACCCTGGCTTTATTAAACTATCCAGCTCTTATGGCCTCAGACATTTTAATTTATAAAGCTTCCCTTGTCCCAGTTGGTATCGATCAAGAACCTCATCTTGAAGTCACTCGCGAAGTTGCCCGAAAAATGAATCAAATTTATAAAACAAATTTCCCCGAACCCATCCGCTTTGCAACCAAAGGCGAATATATTCCATCTCTAACTGGAGAAGGTAAAATGAGCAAAACAATTGCTAACACTTTTATAAATCTCACTGATTCACTTGAAGAAATTAGAAAAAAAATTAGATTAGTCCCAACTGCTACAACTGCAGGTGGTAAAATGTCTCCTGGATTAACAGCTTTATTTACTTTTGCCAATCTCTTCCTTCCAGCAACAGTAAATAAATATAAAAAAGAATATGAAAACGGTTCGCTCCAATTTGTTTCTCTAAAAGACGCCATTACTGAAGCAATTTATAATGAACTTAAACTATTTCAAGAAAGACGAGAAAAAATAGCTGCAGATAAAAAATATGTTGATGAAGTAATTAACGATGGAGCCACTCGGGCTCGAAAAATCGCTCAGGAAACTATTAAAGAAATAAAACAAAAAATGGGATTGTCCAATTAACCATTAACCATTAACAATGAATAACTGTCTCTTTTGCCAAATTGTCGCCGGGAAATTACCTTGTCATAAAATCTGGGAAGATGAAAAACATCTGGCTTTTCTTTCAATCTTTCCCAACACTGAAGGCTTTTCTGTAGTCATCACAAAAGAACACTATCCATCCTATGCCTTTGATTTGCCTGATGAAATATTAAAAGATTTAATTATCGCCACCAAAAAAGTCGCCAAATTATTAGACAAAAAACTTGATGATGTGGGTAGATGTGGCATGATTTTTGAAGGCTTTGGTGTCGATCATATTCACGCCAAGTTATTTCCGATGCATGGCACCCGCGATATGTCCAAGTGGCAACCCATCGAATCCAAAAACATCAAATTATATTTAAAAAAATATCCCGGTTATATTTCTTCTCATGATTTTGAAAGAGCCGATGACAAAAAACTCGCAGCCCTAGCAGAAAAAATCCGCACTTCCTAATTACATAACACGTAGCACATAACATGTAACTTGAAACTTATAGCTAACCACTACTCACTAATCACTAGTCACTATTCACTAAGCACTATTCCATACCCTCCGCATCCATGTCTTAGCCAATGAGCCGTCCGCGTCACCGTCGTTGTTGAAATTTTCATCTCCCGGGCAATTTTTTTATAAGACCAGCCTTTTACCAATAATCTTGCCATTTCAAGACGATTAGCAAACTCTTCCAATTCTTTAATTGTCAAAATATCTCTCAAATAATTTGCTACATCCTGCTCAGTTTTTAACTTCAAAAATGAATTCGCTAAATTTTTTTCTTTAATATTTTTTAATTTATAGGGTTTGTAACTATTCATAATTAATTAGAATCTTTCAACTCAATATCTTTGTTTTGATAATTCATTTTGACTCTAAAATGGTCAAAAAAACCTTGCTGACCTAATATTCCATATCCGCTATTAGAAATATCATTTGAAAGAATTACTGCAGTATCAAAAAAATGCGGTTGCAAAATATTCGTATCAATTTCTAAAATCGAGGCTACGTTGGCATGAAAAATATTTAAATCAGCACCAGAGTCAATCAACGCTAGATATTTAAACTCCTTATTATTATGTCTTAAGGTAACTGAAATAACTGGACGATAATATTGACCAAATTTCACATATTTAAACCTATATTTCATATACATGAAACTCCAAAATACGGAGTTATTTTTTTTGGAACTTTGAAAAGAGTTGGTGTTTTATAACCCTTTTTAATTGCTTTATTATAAGTAATTTTCGCATCTTTTCCATAAGATATGACATCATTTAAAGAATCATTTAGAGCTATCCAAGAACCTTTATATTTTTTTTGTATTTCAGTTAGATCAATATAATTTTTCATAATTTGATTATAGCACAGAAATTAACCGACATTTTTATTATTTCCTATTTTCCTAACTACTATCTACTGACTACTATTTATTCCCCCTTGACAAATTAAATATCGCGTGTTATCATAGTAACACGTTAATACATTGTCACTTTATGAACTTAGAACTTTATAACTTTACGAACTTATCAGTCCATCACTCCTCGCCTCAGGCGGGGTCGCCCTTTATGTAATTAATAAATTAAATATTAATTCCCTACCCCGCCCAACCGGCGGGTTTTTCGTAGGCGTTGTTTTAATTTCGCAGAAATTAATTACAACGCTTAGACCCGCCAACAAGCGCTCTTCAATGCGACGAGCGAATAGCGATGAGTTAAGCATTGAAGTAAGATGTGGCGGGTTATGGTTATAAATTTTAAAAACAATTTTATGAACAAAATAAATAAAGTTACTATCACGGGTCGCGATTTAACAATTGAACAGGTAAAAGCTGTGGCCAGAGACTACGCAAAAGTAGAAATTGGAAAAGATGCCGCTATCAAAAGCAAAAAAGGTTACGATATTTTACAAGAAAAAATAAATAATAAAGAAAAAATTTATGGAGTAACAACTGGCTTTGGAGAATTTTCTCAAATTTTTATTGATCTTGATAAAGCGGCTCAACTACAACTGAATCTCATTCTAAGCCACAGTACTGGAGTTGGTGATCCAGCAAGTGACGATGTAGTAAGGGCAACAATGCTTTGTCGAGCTAATTATTTAGCTTCCGGAATGTCCGGTGGCCGACCAATTCTTTTGCAAACACTAGTCGAAATGTTAAATAAAAAGGTCACCCCAATGATTCTGAAGCAAGGATCGGTTGGTTCAAGTGGCGACCTTGCCCCCTTAGCTATGATGGTCTTACCTATGATTGGCGAAGGTGAAGCATATTATCAAGGAAAAAAAATGTCCGGAAAATTAGCTATGAAAAAAGCTGAAATTCCTTTAATTAAACTTCAAGCAAAAGAAGGCTTGGCATTTATTAATGGCGATACTTTCATGGCCGGTCTTGGCTCACTCGAATTATACGATGCTTTGCAAATCGCAAAACTTTCCGAAATTGCCTGTGCCATGACCATGGAATCAATTGAGGTAGTTCTTCAAGCGCTGGATGAAAAAATTGCCAAAGCCCGTCGTTTTGAAGGCCAAATTATTGCAGCCAAAAATTTAAGAAAACTAATGGAAAAAAGTGAAATTCTGGCTGGTCCTCCCCAAAGAGTCCAAGATGCTTATTCTATTCGCTGTGCTCCTGTCATCCTTGGGGCAAGCCGAGAATCACTTCTTTGGATAAAAAGACAGTTTGAAACTGAAATCAATGCCGCACAAGATAATCCCCTCGTATTTCTGGAAACAAAAGAAGTGCTCTCAGGCGGTAATTTCCACGGTCAACCTATTTGCATGCCTCTTGAAACAATGGCTCAAGCTATCCAAGAATATGCAAATAGTTCTGAAATCAGACAAGAACGAATGAATAATCCGTATTACAGCAAAATTTTGCCGGCATTTTTAATCGAATCAGGTGGATTAAATTCCGGTTTTATGATGCCTCAATATGCATCGGCTGCACTAGTCAATGAAAATAAAATTTTGTGCTACCCAGGGATCGTTGACTCTATTCCAGTATCGGCTGGTCAAGAAGACGATTGTTCAATGGGTACCAATGCCGCTTTAAAAATTCAACGGATAATTAAAAATACCCGATATGTCCTTGCGATTGAATTAATGATGGGCTGTCAAGCTCTTGATTTTAAAAAAGGCAAAAAACCAGGGAAGGGAATCCTGACTGCTTACAAATTAATTAGAAAAAAAGTTCCTTATATTAAAAATGATTCAATTATGTACACCATGGTTAAAAAAATATTTGATCTTATTGAGTCAGGCGAATTAGTTAAAGAAGTTGAGAATCAAATTGGCTTATTAGATGAACCAAAAGATTTACAAAAACCATTATGAATAACAAACAAAAATCAATAACTCTAGGCGAGGGCAATACTCCACTATTTCGACTCTTTAATTTAGAGAAATTACTAAATTGGCAAAATGAAATCTGGGCCAAAGCCGAATATCAAAATCCAACCGGCTCTTTTAAAGATCGCGGAAGTGTTACTGAAATAACCGAAACCCTAAAGAAAAAGAAAAAAGGAATCGTATGTGCATCCACTGGCAATA
>CAYZAZ010000026.1:0-942 GCA_964476545.1 uncultured Gammaproteobacteria bacterium | reverse complement strand
CTATGCCGCTAATGCAAAAATTGAGTGCTGCGTCATTGTTCCGAAAAATACTTCTCCAATAAAACTCAAGCAGGCAACAATCTATGGAGCTCAATTAATAGAAGTTAACAGCAATTATGATGAATGTGTTAAAAAAGCAAAAGAATTTTCTAAAAAAAATAATTTTCTTCTTTGTGGAGATTATGAATTAAGAAGACTGGGCCAAAGGTCTATTGGACGAGAATTAGCAAATTCAGGAGAAAACTTTAATGCTTTTATCGCACCAATTGGTAATGGCACTTTAGGTTGTGCTATTATCGAAGGTTTTGTAGAGAAAGGCTTCTGGCCAAAATTTATTGGAGTTCAAGGAAAAGGAAGTGATCCCATTTTTCAAGCCTGGAAAAATAATACTTCGATGAATCAATTCATCGAAGCACCTCAGACAATTGCCTCAGCTATGAAAGTTGGTAAACCGCTCGATGGACAATTAACTTTAAATTGGATTAGTGAAACCAAAGGTATGATGCTGTCGACAAATGATAGTGAAATTATTAATGCTCAAAAACTCCTAGCCAAAAATGAAGGAATTTATGTCGAAGCCTCAGCCGCCGCAACCTTAGCCGGATTAATAAAGGCAAAAAATAGAATAAATGCATTAAAAATTGTCCTCATCCTAACTGGAAGTGGATTAAAAGAGTAATAATATGGCAAATATTAAAGAAAATATACAAAAAAATAAAACAAATCTATCAGGTCCACTATCGGCAATGAGTGCTAATGGATTAATAATTCCTTCATCTGATTCAAGGGTATCAACTGTTGAAGAATTGCTTGCAAAAACTAATGATTTACTAATTGCACCCGAAGCGCAACTAGGCCAAGGTATCTTAGATATTATTTTAAAAAATTCAACCCCAAGAACAATTACATTAAAACCTCAACCGTTTTTATCCCCAAAAGAAT
>CAYZAZ010000025.1:0-14986 GCA_964476545.1 uncultured Gammaproteobacteria bacterium | reverse complement strand
AAAAAAAGATTAATATTATATTTATCAACAACCGCCTTTTCAATAGCTTGTGCCACCATATCAATTAATATGATTAAGGCTTCAAATACGATCTTCTATATATATGCAGGAATATTAACTAGCTCACTGCTCTATGGCGTCATTTTATATAAAGAAAAAGTCACCTATATAAAAATAACGTGTTTAACTCTAAGTATGATGGGTATATTTTTCTTAGCCTATCCGCTCCAAAGAGTGACGGTTCTTGGGGCTATATTTGGTCTTATTCCCGGTGTGTTAGATAGCACAGAAAACGCCATGATCAAATACTTAGGAAAATTTGAGAAAGTTTCACTTATGACATTGAAAAATCTCTGTACCTCTGTTCTGGGAATTATAATGTTTTTTTTATTTTCAGAAGTCTTACCGACAAAAATTCTCCCTATCTCAGTGATTAGTGTTTTAGGATTAGGAATAGGAATGGTAGGTGTTGTATCTTTATATTTCTTTGGTTTTAAGAATTTTGATTTGAATCTTGGAAATATTGTCACCTCTGCAGAACTTATTATTATGCTTTTTTTGAACGCTTTATTTTTACATGAATTCCCCAGTGCTAACGAAGTAATCGGTGGATCATTTATCCTCATCTCCTTAATAATTGTCAGTTTTCATGCTTTTAAAACAGAGAGGTCAAAACTTGCAGTTTAAACCATAGCAATTAAGGCCTGCCATGTTTTTTCATCCAGAATAATTTGATTATTTTTCTTAGCAATAAGATATTTTTTAAAATTATCATCTCCTGGTATTTTTATTTCCTTTCCTTGAACAGGTTTTTGGGAACGGATACTAGTATTAAATCTAGAGACATTATTCTTAAATGTTTCTATCTTTGTGAAGGCAGAAATATCAATTGCCATTATAAAACCTCCGTGTTCTTCATTAATATATGCTAAATCTTGTTGATCGCTTAATTTTGAACCAATTAAGGCACCGGTCATAATTTCAAATAAGTAATTAATTGCATATCCCTTATAAGAACCACCGATTGGTAGAATATTTGAAACTCCAGTATCATCTAAGGCTTGTGCTGGATCTGTTGTTGCTCTCCCCATATTATCAACAATACAATTTCGACGTAGTTTTAATTTTGATTTTTTTGCCTCTGCTAATTCAAAAAAAGGGATTTCTGACGTCGCCATATCAACAATTGTATTTCCTTCAGCAGTTGGAAAACCATAACTGATTGGGTTAGTTCCCAGTAAACCTTTTGTTCCGTTTGCTGGAATAACAGCCGCTGGTCCACCATTAAAAGAAGCCAAAACAAACAGTCCTTGCTTGATCAATCCTTGAGACCACGTATGAACCGCGTGCATACCAGCAGAATTATCAAAAGCAAATAATGCAACTCCAACTGTTTTGGCTTTTTTTAAAATTACATCATGAATCCACTTAATCTTAAAAGTCAGTGGTAAATGCTGAAAATCAACCTTCATTAAGGCTGGTAATTCTTTTATAATCCGAATTTTATTTTTCCGATATTTTTCTTGCCGTTTAGCATCGGTTACAACCGAATCTAAAATATCATATCTTGGATATTTACGAATATGCGCTTCTATCACTTCCTCTGCAAAATAATCTGCCTCAATTTGAGAAACATATTTATTGGCAAGTTTAAGAAGAACTTTTTTTAAATCATTAATTTTTATTTGCATAATTGGATTATATCATTAACCCCCTCGGGATAATATATTCATTTATCATGATTTATGAAGTATTAAAAAAACTCTTCTATTTCCCTCTCTTAATTATCCCATTAATTATTCTCATGAAAATATTGTAATAAAAAATAAGTAAAGGTATTATTATCACCCAATCTTTATTTCTTCTTTATTTATGCTAAATTTCTTTCCGCAAGCTTTATTTGTTACAGGATTAACCCAAGAACAAGAATAGACCGGCCAACCCATCACCCGACTTGCCTTCAGGTCAAAAGGAATAACATTAATTGGACATTTACTACCATCTTCTAATTGATGATCAACGTAAATTCCAAGTGGAACACTTTCTGAAGATTCTTTTCCAAATATACCCATAAGTAGTTTATTTACTTCCCTCTCCCAATTATCCCATTAATAATTCCTCGATAATTATTCATGTCGGTTTCTGCCTGACTTTTTTGTGCCTTATTTTTTTCACAAGAATTTTTAAAAAACTCACTCCCGTTACATGTTATCTCCATCGAAGAAATAGCCCCATTGTATGAAAAAGCCGCACTATTAAATCGAGACAAATAATAAACCAACTCGTCATAATCTTTTTTTACATAACATTTATCACTTGCAAATTCCCCTTCGCGAATTGTATAACGATTACAACTTGGCCCAGCTGATTTTTGATTGACATCCACCACTGCCCCCGTCACTTTTTTATACTGCAATCCATTCAAAATACTATCAATGTCTGAATTTAACTGTTCTTTGTTTGGGTCGCTATTTGCAACTCCCCAAATCCTCACAAAAAATAATCTTTTTTTGTCCTCGGTCACACCCAAATTTAATAAATCTTTGACATAACTCCCTTGGCCATCAATTCCTTCCGCAAAAACAGAGTAAACTTTCACATCTCCCCAATTTATAAAACCACTATTGGTTGAAATCTTCAATTTATCATTTTTTTCTGCCATTTTTATGAATTGATCCAAGTCCCAATTCTGTGTATTGTTCGTGCAAAAGACATTTATTCCAGTATACGAAGCAAACGATTTATCTTCTAATTTAAAACGCTGATCTTCTGTTTTATAAGACAAAAAGCCTCCCAACACCGGATTAGTTGAGGTAATACTTGGCGCTAAATTTTGAAAGGCCGCTTCCGCAAGCGTCCGCTCTTCATAGATCCAATGGCGATAATTTTTTGTTAACTCATCGCTTGTGTCAAGAAGCGGAATAGATAAGCCACAGTTTGAAGGAACATAAGAATAAATATTAGTTTGAGTCTGTGTTTTTGCAGGTTTATTAAAATATTTTTGCAAACCCCCATTTTTTATTGCCGCCATACCCGCTTGAAAGCCAAGATAAGCAAACAAACTAAAAATTAACCAACCAAGAAATGCCACAATCACTAACCATGCAATACTGGTCTTTTTTTTAATATCTGTGGCAGATTTTACCTGACGATACAAGGTAACACTAAAAACCAAACCGTATAAACCTAAAAGCCACTGGGCAATAAACGCCAATATTGAAATCGCCATTCCTATTTGCTTATCAATTTTCATAACAATATTTGGAAACATTGTTATCGCTAAATAAATAACCCCATAAATTAAACAACGAATAAAAATTTCTCCAAAATGCTGACTCACCATCTGAACACTGGAGCGAATAGCCGCCATCCCTCTTTTTCCTTCAAATATAGCTTCAAATTGAACATACATTAAAAAATAGCTAACAAAAAAGGCTGGAATTAAAAAGAAAAATAAACTTCCAAAAGCAAAAAAACTAACTATCCAACCAATAATAAACAAAGGAATAATTAAACTTAAAGTTTTTTTAAATAAAAAACCGATATCTAACTTATTATCTTTTTGATCAATTAATAAAAGTGGGGCAATGGTTGAAAAAGACCCAATAAGCATTAACACAACAAAAAATAATGAAAATAAAATACTGAATGGAAACCAAGTAGTATTGTTAATCTGTGATAATGCTTCGAGATTATTAGTCTTAGCAACCCCAGTCAATAATTTAAATAAACCAGATGAAAAAGCGAGAAAAAATCCTACGCCACCAAAAATTAAAATCGTAATAAAAACTAAGGTAAATGAAATAAGTCCTAAAATAAAAAGATTTCCAAGCTTACTTATTAATATATGCCAAGAATCTACAAAAAG
This sequence comes from uncultured Gammaproteobacteria bacterium, assembly GCA_964476545.1. Classification (GTDB taxonomy): domain Bacteria; phylum Patescibacteriota; class Microgenomatia; order UBA1406; family GWC2-37-13; genus CAYZAZ01. Next base: position 11,118 of record CAYZAZ010000025.1, on the reverse strand, counting down.
ACTTTTAATCGAGGGTAAAGAAAAATTATTTTCAGAACTATTAGAAGACACAGGGGTACTATTTAGATGATTATCCATATAAATATTATTAAAACAATTTCTTTAATATTTGTAAAGAGATATTATTTATTCCTCATCGGCACCATTTCATTTTTCCCATCAAGATTTAAAACGTTAACAATATCTGATGATGAGGGAATCACATATTTAGTATTATTTTGTAAAACAGCGGTTGTGACTTCCAGTTTTCTCCAAATCTGAGCTTTTTCATCAAAATGCTTATTGGCCGCCTCAGCAACGATCTGGATTCCTTTTGCTTCTGCATTGGCTCTCAAAATTTTAGCTTGAGCATCTCCCTCAGCGCGTAAAATTTCTCCTTCTTTTCGCCCTTCAGCTTCCAAAATCTGACTTTGACGAATTCCTTCAGATGTTAAAATACTGGCTCTTTTTTCTCGCTCCGCTTTCATTTGCAAACTCATCGCTTCAGTAATTTCGGCTGGAGGATCAATCTTTTGTACTTCAACTCGTGTTACTTTTACTCCCCAATTATTTGTCACTTCATCAAGCACTTCTCGAAGATGAGTATTTATGGCATCGCGGGCGACCAATGTTTCATCAAGAGTTTTATCACCCACTAAATTTCTTAAATTGGTTTGAGCCAAAATAGTTGCCGCATAATTAAAATCTTCAACTTCAAATTCGGCTTTTACCGGATCAACGACCTTGTAATAAATCATTGCGTCAACAATCACTGTCACGTTATCTTTAGTAATTACTTTCTGAGGTTCCACGTTAATCACTCGTTCTCTCACATCAACTTTAATCATCGATTCAATATAAGGCAAAATAATATTTAAACCAGGATCAGCTACTGATTTAAATTTACCCAGACGAAGCACAACCGCTTTTTCTCCTTGAGTAATAATTTTCACTGAAGATAAAAGAGTCACAATAGCAAAAATTACTAAAAAAATTAAAAGACCGGTGACCATATTTATTAAATAAATTTATAATTGAATTTACAGTGAGCTTGCCGAACTGTTTAGGATGACCCTAATCGGATCACTTTTAAAGTCACGCCACTGACTGATTTTATAATAACTTCACTTCCTTTTGCAATCTCCTCATCAGCCTCAGCTAGCCAGATTTCCCCATCAATTTTTACCTGGCCTTTCTTGTGTTTGCCAATTTCTTTGGTCACAATTCCTTTTTTATTAATAATTGCGTCGACATTGGTCATCTTTGTTTCAATCGATAATTTTTGCTGAACAAATTTCCTTCCAAAAAATATATAGAGAAAAATTAAAACAATAATAATGCTTAAAGTAAAGATAAAGGAATTAAATAACATTCCCGCAAGTGAAGAGATAATAAAAATTATTCCAATGATTAAAAGGTCAAAACCCGTGGCCGCCCCTAAAATAATTTCTAAGACAATTAATCCAATTCCAGCAAGCAGTATCCAATAATTACTATTTAGCTTTTCCATGGTAATATTATACCATGCAAATCATCGCCGACCTCCACTTACATTCCAAATATTCCCGCGCTGTTTCTCCTCAAATGAATCTTGAGGGTATTGCCGACTGGGTCAAAAAAAAAGGAATCGATTTGGCAACCTGCGCCGATTGGACTCATCCTTTTTGGTTTGCCGAAATAAAATCTAAACTTAAAGAAAATGATTCGGGTATTTACAATTTCAATGGAGTTAACTTTATGTTAACCACTGAAATCTCCACAATTTTTTCTCAAGGTGGCCGCGGACGAAGAGTTCATAATTTAGTTTTTTCTCCTTCATTAGCAACTTGTGAAAAAATAATAACTGAATTAAAAAACCGGGGTGCTAATCTCAAATCAGATGGCCGACCAATCATTGGCCTTTCTTCTAAAGAATTATTAGAACTCATTATGGAAATAGACGAAAACTGCCTTTTAATCCCGGCCCATTGTCTTCCGCCGAATGAACTCATTGAAACAAAAAATGGCCTTATAAAAATAAGCAAGCTGAATACAAAAGACTATGTCTTATCTCATACAGGAAATTATAGAAAAGTAATGAAAATATTTAAAAGAGAAACAGAAGAAAATCTATTTAAGATTACTCCCTGGTATTATTCACAAGCAATTCAAACGACTGGTGAACACCCTTATCTTGCAGTAAAAACAATTAAAAAATGTTCTTCTACTGGAGACACTTGTATTCCTTTTGGCGAACATATCAAGCGATGTACAAAAAAATTGTATAAACAATATAAAAAAGAATGGATACAAGCAAAAAATCTTGAAGTTGGTGATTTCATTTGCCTACCAATTCTTAAAAAAACCATAATTAAAAATTATATTACTATTAAGAATCAAAAAATTACCCTTAATAATGATTTTTGTTTACTTATCGGGTATTTTTTAGCTGAGGGGTGCATTGATGATAAAGGCGGAATTACGTTTACTTTTTCATCTAATGAGATTGCATATGGGAAAGAAGTAATAGATTTAATGAGCCGCGTTTTTAACATCACTCATTTTAGAATTTATAAAAGAAAACAAACTCAAAGTCAAGAAATAATTTTCTATTCAAAAAATATTGCCCATTATTTAAAAAAAAATTTTTATTCTGGTCAAATAAAAAAAGCCCCATTTAAAACCCTTCCTCAATGGATGATTTATTTACCGTTAAAAAAACAGGTTCAATTATTTTTGGGTTGGTTTAGAGGAGATGGGGGCTATACCTCTTCCGTTAACATTATTTCTTCATTTAACAAGATCTTATTGCGATTAGGGATAATTCCATTTATCTCTGTAAATACCAAAGAACAATATAATAAAAAAACTTCTCATGTTTACAAAGGAAGAAGAATAAGGGCTAAGTATGATAATTATCAAATTAGGTTTTCTTTTAATAAAAATAAACAAAATATTTTTAATGAAAAAATATTTCAGAAATTTAAAACTAAAATCTCAAGAAGACATGGTTTTATTGATGAGAACTATGTTTATTTGCCCATTAGAGAAATTTCAATTTCAAAATACAAAGGAAGTGTATTCAATTTAGAAGTAGACACAGATCATTCATATTCTACATGGGTTACTTCGATTCATAATTGCTGGACTCCTTGGTTTGCAATGTATGGCTCCAAATCAGGATTTGACTCAATTGAAGAATGTTTTGGCAAAGAAAACGCAAAATATATTTATGGCGTTGAAACCGGTTTATCCAGTGACCCAATTATGAACTGGCAGATTAAAGATTTGGATAACCGCTCGATTCTTTCCTTTTCTGATGCTCATTCTGGTGCCAAAATGGCCCGGGAAGCGACTGTATTCACATGTAACACGAAACACGTAACATGTAACATTAAATACCAAGACATAGTAGATGCGATAAAACAAAAACCTAATAGTCATTTAAAAATTAGTTATACCATCGAATTTTTTCCTGAAGAGGGAAAATATCATTGGTCTGGCCACCGTGCTTGTGGGATTCGTCTTAATCCTCAAGAAATTAAAAATAAGGGAATAATTTGTCCTGTTTGCCATCGCCCATTAACGATTGGTGTCGAAGATAGAATTTCAGCTCTTGGAAAAAAAAATAGTTCGGAAAAATTAAATTTAGTCAAAGATAAAAATGGTTTAACTTTTGTTCATAATCATGCAAAAAATCGGCCTCCGTTTGTATCCATTATTCCTTTATTAGAAATACTACTGGAGATTAACAACGGTTCACCAACAAAAGCCAAAAGAGAATATGATAGATTGATCCCTTCTTTTGCCCCGGAATTTAAAATTCTATTAGAAAAATCTTTTGATGAAATTGAAAAAGCTGGTGGGAACAAATTAAGGCAGGCGATTGAAATTATCCGCAACCGGAAAGTATTTGTTGATCCGGGATACGATGGCGTTTTTGGTATTGTTAAAGTTTTTGCCAGTAAAAAAAGAGAGATTAAACCAATTATTGACGAAACAAAAATTGATAAAAAACAACCCACACTATTTTGAAGTTAAAACTAAAAACGCAAATCTCAAAACCACAACTCAAATATCAAAACTAGATTAGATAGATCTAAGATTTAACATTTGGATTTGAGTTTTGACATTTAAGATTTGAGCTACCAAAATACCCAATTAATTAATAAAATAAATACTATTTTGGTATTTATATTCATCTTATTCCTCCCTACCCAACTTGGGCGCCATTTTTTTCTACCTTTCTCCTATCTTTCAGGGGTTCGAATCGATTATCTGGCACCAACTATTTATTTAACTGATATTTTAATTATTCTTTTAATTTTTTTTAATTTAAAAACCGTTCTTAATTTTTTCAGAAATCGTAAATTATTATTTGTTCTAGGTTTATTACTCCTTAATGTAATTTTGTCCTTATCGCCCTTTATTTCGATGTATCAATACATCGATATATTAAAATGGTTGGCTGTTTTTAGTATTTTTCTTAAAATTGGAAAAAAATATTTAAAAGAAATTTATTTAGCCTTTTTCTTTGGAAGTATTTTTCAATTAATTTTAGTCATTTTACAATTTGTTAATAAACATTCCATTCAGGGTTTTTATTGGTTTTTAGGTGAAAGGTTTTTAAATTTGTCCCTACCAGGCGTTGCTAAAGCCTCAATTTCAGGAGTAGAGTTTCTGCGACCCTATGGCACTTTCTCCCACCCCAACTCCATGGGAGGATTTTATTTGTTAATCTATTTCTTTTTCTTGATGATTCCGAATATTAATATTAAAAATATTATTTGGGATTTAGGGAATCATCAATCCCTCCGAAGCGAAAATAAAAACTTAAATATTAAATTAATTGATGCTTATATGTTTCGCGAAGGGGGACTCTTCATTTGTACTCTTTTAATCTTTCTCTCCTTTTCTAAAATTTCTATTCTCACGCTTCTTTTCCTAACTACTATCTACTTACTACTAACTACTGATAAATGCAAACCATGTTTATTAGCAAAAATTATTGTCTTAATTATTGCAGGATCTATTTTTCTTCTTTCTCAAAACGATCCACAATCGCTAAATAACAGAATAATCTTATTAAAAAATTCCTGGCAAATTTTTCTTGCTCATCCTTTTTTTGGTGTTGGTCTGGGAAATTATTTAATCGCTCAAAATAAACTCCCGATGAATTTTTCTTATTACTTCCAACAACCGGTTCATAATATATTTCTGCTCTGGCTAACTGAAACAGGAATAATTATTAATGGAGCTATCATATGGTTAATGGTTTACCCTGAGCTTGACCTCCGATTCGGAGGTCTTGCCGAATGGGCTAAATGGTTGAGAATAAAAAAATTACTAATTACTTATTACTTATTGCTAATTACTATTCTAATTACAGGCTCATTCGATCATTATTGGCTTACCCTCCAGCAAAATTTTTTATTACTGGCAATAATTTTTAGCTTATTACATTCTAGTAATGTCATTGCGAGTCCCGAAGGGATGACTTCGTCACCCGAAGGGATGACTTCGTCACCCGAAGGGATGACTTCGTCACCCGAGGGAACGCGGCAATCTCATAATCATTGAGATTACTTCGTCGCCTTAAGCTCCTCGTAATGACATTTTTGGTATAATAAAAATGTAAAATTATGTCTACCCCAGATACCATTCTTGGTGAACTAGGTGGAGTCGAAAATGCAATTATTGATATTTTAATTTTACCAGCACTTGCTATTTTAGGAATTTTTGGTCTTGATGTAACAACAAAATAATAAGTATTACTCAATAAAAAATTTATGAAAGAAAAACAACATATATTAACTGAAAGATCAGCTTTAAAATGGGCGCAGTCTTTAGCAAGGGGTTATCATGTTTGCGATGAAGCAATTCAGCTTGCTCAACATTTCGCTCTTCTAAAACAATCAAGTGCGGGACTTGGTCTTCTCCATATAAAAGAAGTAATTCTCAGTATATATGAAATTGATCAATCAGAATTTCACAGTCAATATCGTGAATTACCTTTGGCTAATTAAAAAATTTACCTCTTCTCCGCATTAAAAAGTGGGCCAACAATTTGAATATTCGCTGGGGCTCGTAGATTAAACCAGTCTTTAAATTCTGAGGCCGAAATACTGACTGAGGTTGTATCGCCAGAAATATTTACCGTGGTTGATCTCCCAGATCCAAAATCAGCCGATACACTCACTTCATTTACCGAATTGATTGGATTGCCACCCCGATTGCGAAGTTCTGATTTTACTTTTTCCCCATCCCAATTATCTGTCCCGGCGGGATTGGATTTATCTGGCTGAAACAAATGGTTTTTATCCACATCAGAATAACGCGCTAATAATATTACATTAGCAATATCAGCCACTTCTTGAGGTTTCAACCAGGCCGTTTTATTATAATCACTTCTTGATCCCCAATCACAATAAAACCATGGCGACTCTTTATCATAAGCATTACTATTTAAATCAGAAAAACTATTAACCGATCCAGTGAAATCATTAGCGTGTTTTGTCCAAGAAGTATTTGACCAGCCAATTTCTCCAGATGAAAAAATATAACCTCCGTGAGTTGAAGAAAACCAGGCCTTAATTGGCGAACCATCTTTTACGAGGACTTTCCCTGCTGTTTCATTCACTGCCCGCTCCCAATTTCCTCCTTTTGGCTCAGCGTGAAAAACCTGACAACTTTCCGTTGCGCAAATTGTTCCCGCCCCATTATTAGTATAAGCTAAAACATATGAACGAGCGGCAATTGCCTGCGCCTTAAGCACAGCAAAACCATCATTTCCCCAACCATCGGGTACTTCATAAATTCGCTTTACATATTCCTCTAAAGAATATGGACCAAAACCCTCAACATTGATTTGCACATTATCCCAACCTTTAATTTCTGAAAAATCATAATAAGCCCGCAGTATTTCTTCTTCACTTTGCCCCGCCTTAGCTCTTCCATAAGCCCCATATTGATTTAAGCCAACGCGGTTAGGAACACCATAAGTAAAAAAAGCAATTCGCGGACTAAAACCTGGGTCGCGTCCATTGGTCAAATCACTATCACATCTTCCCATCGATGAAGCTGATCGAGAAATATTAAGACTCGCCAATTTTTGAGCTATTAAATTTTGTTGAAGGGCTGAAAGTTCGGCCACCCGGCTTTTTGTTTTGGTGATTTCTTTGTTCAAAACCAATGCTTGAGAATCAACTTCTTTTTGTAAAACAGCCATTTGATTTTTTTCTTTTTCAAGATTTATTTTTGTTTCCTCTAAATTTTTTATGTAAAGAACAATTTTTATAATCGTTCTTTTGTCTTCGTCGACCAATGATTTTTGGTAGAAAAAATTTTGAAGTGATTTTGAAAAATTTTCTTCGATTAAAATATTAATGAGGGAAATTGAATTTTTTGAAATGTTTTTATAGTAGCTTTTTGCCCGTTCATTAAGGAGAGTTTTTTGATAAGAAAGAGCTTGCTCGCCTTTTTTAACCCCTGCTTCTTTTTTTTTAATTTCATCTGATAATTGCACTAATTCTGCTTTAATATTATTTAATTGAGTATTTAATTTTTGATAATTTATTTCTTTCCCACTAAGATCTCTTTTCAAATTTTCCAATTCCTTGGTCACATCCTCAAGTTGATCAGCCTGCGAAACTGGTACCCCTACTCCTAACAAAACTAACAATAGAATAATTACAAAAATTAGACGCTTCATAATTTAATTATACAAATCTCAAAACTTAAATGTTAAACCTTCCGAATCGGAAGGTAAAACCACATCTCAAATCTGTAAATATATTTGCAACTATCAAGTTTTAAGTTATGGATTTAAGATTTAACATTTAACATTTAAGATCTTTTAAGCTATACTAATTTTATGAGAAGGATTTTTGTTTTTCTTTTTTTTATAACTATTTTTGTAATATTTAACAGGCCTGTTTTTGCAGATGATGGTTGGTGTTATAAATTCCTTTGTAGTGATATTAATAACTCTATTGAGGGAAACCTATATGATGCTGACTGTCCGAACTCTAATTTTACCAGTGCCAATGGTGAATGCCCAGATAACTCAAGTTCTCGCTATTTTTATAGAAGGGTTGAACCAATAATCCTAGGGGATTGTGGAGAATCTAGTGGAAGTAGGGCATGCAACAATAACCAAAGGCCTGTTTTCAATAAAAACAACTATGCACTTGGAGATTGTTATACTGATCCAACTTGTAATCTTCCCTCTCCAACACCCACCTCAACTCCCAGACCCACCACAACCCCTCGCCCAACAAGCCCACCAACTACGCCGACAGAAATTCCCATCCCAACTATTCCCGAACCCCGCTATGCCACCTGCGATCAATGCGGATTTTGCCAACTTGACTCCACACCAAAACCAACTCCCGGCAATTGGGAAAAATGTCGCAACTGCCTTTATCCCGCCCTTACCGGTTCGCCGGCTGAAAATCTCGACACATTAGTAATTGATGACACAAATCTACCTCCTACTCCTTATCCTGGGGCTTGGTATACGATGATTGGTTGTATTAGCACCGACGTTCTTGGTGGTTTTGACAAACAAGGAGCGGCGGGTAGTGTTGTACAAACTTTATTGAACATTATCTTTGGTGTAGCGGGTAGTATCGCCTTCCTCTACGTCATTTATGGAGCATTTTTAATCCTCACTTCTCAAGCAAACTCCGAAAGATTAAATCAAGGAAAAAAAACTATTTATGGAGCAATAATTGGTATCATCTTTTGCCTAACCTCAGTCTTTTTAGTCAATGTGATTGGTAATAACATTCTCAAAATACCTGGGTTTGGACAGTAAAAACAAATTGCCTAATACTACCAATCCGACCAATAAGCCAATCCGACAAACCCGCCTGCAAACGCTATGCGTTAAGCATTGCGGGCAGGTAAATAATTAAATATATTAATAAATTAAATTATTAAATCATTTATTGGTAGTATTGGTCGGATTTGATTATTGGTAGTATTATTTAATTTGGTAGTCTTATTTTTTCTTACTTAAGTAGATTCCTCCAAAAAGACCGGAGAATAGTATTGGAAGTAGTTCAATTGGAGCTCCTGTAGCTGGAATTTGAGTTATTCCGTTGTTATTTGAACCCGTATTTGAAAATATTGTTCTTGGGGTTGGGGTAAGATAGATAGTTGGTGTTGGGGTTGGAGTTACGCCTTTTGAAAACGATAAAGGTAATATTTTAACATTTTTAAAATTAAGCTTACCGGTAAGTACGGCCAAAAAAACAATCACGACAACAAGCCCTAAAATGAAAGAAATGATTTTGTTAGCATTATCCATAATGACAGTATTATAACACTATAAGTCTTAAAATGCAAGTATACTGATACGAATCTAAGCTAGTATACCTGCCCGCAATCGCTGAAGCGATAGCTTCTGCAGGCGGGCGAGTGCCACGAATCATGCGAATTTTACTAATATATTTAAAAAATAGGTATCACGAGTGACAGAATCTATTTTTTAAATTACGATATTTTGTTGACATTTGATATAAAAAGTACCAAAATAAGACTATGGACACAAATCCCCAAATTATTTTTTCATGGAAAGCTCCCCTTCGTGCCTATAAAAAAAGAAGTAATTATATCTTACGTTTTTACCTGGCGATTTCTCTTTTGCTTTCTTTAATTGTTTTTTTCTTTGGAGATAAAATATTAATTGTCCCGATTTTAACCCTCTTCTTCTTATTTTATGTTCTTACCATTACCCCACCACCAGAGATAGATAATAAAATTAGCTCTTTTGGTATTGAAACTGCTGGTATTTCTATCCGGTGGGAATCAATTTCTCATTTTTATTTCACTAAAAAATTTAATATGCACGTTTTAACTCTTGTTGGCCACGCTCCTTTTTATTACTACGCTTATATCATCATCCCAAATGATGATATAAAAAAACGTGCCTTAGAGTTACTTTCCCAGCATATTGTCTATGTAGAAAATCCTCAAAGAAATTTCACTGAAAAAGTAATTGAGTGGTTTTCCAATCTTATCCCTGACGAAGAGGAGAACCCAGAAAATGTCTCATCTCTTCTCCAAAAACTGCGCAAGGCTTCTCTTTAATCCCAAAAACTCTTCCCCAGTTCATCACTCCACTATCAGTTGAAACCAAAAAACCATTTAATTCTTTTGTAAGCATTATTAAATCTAGATCGGCCAAACTATCTAAAAAACCATACCTTGTCGCCTGACGATATCGATCACGAAAACCCTTAATCGACCTCCCAATTTTTATTTCAAAATCTTTTTTCTCTAAATTAGCTTGGCCAACCATAGTTTTTCCCGCAGTATTTATTTCCTCTTCCCCAATTCGCAACCCTTTATAGCTTCGTAATCTCATATCTTCAATTATCTGATAAAAAATTTGGGCTGGTAAATTAACCCTACCAACATCAGGGGATTGAATAATAATTTTTGAGAGAAAGTCTTTAATAAAAGCTTGGTTTTTATCTGGAAAAAAGCTTAAAAATTCATCAACAATTCGAGGAGGCATATAGAATTCAGCGTTTTTTATTTGTGTAATATTTCGCACCACATCCTCTGTTTTCTCTCCCAAACCAATCCCCTCTTCCATATTGAAAAAAATGTTTGTATCTAAAATATATTTGTCCATGACTAAATTATACAACATAGCACATAGTACTTAACACGTAGCACATAACACGTAACATAGAACTTAGAACTTAGAACTTTATAACTTTATGAACTTTGTAACTTACAATTCTCTATTTCCGTTCAACTTTTTACGGGTAAAGTGGTCTTAACGTCGTAAATTTTTTTTATTAGCCATGAAAAAAAATTATGATATTGTTTTGATATATTTTGACCGCTTGTAAACACACAAGTAGCGTTTTAAAGTTATTAAGCACACTAAATTTGTCAATGTCAAAACTCAAATTTTAAATGTTAATCCATTCGGCAAGCTCAGGATAACCCTGAGTGAAATCGAACGGGTTAAATCTAATTAAGAAATTTAAGATTTAAGTTTTAACATTTGAGATAAATTAATGCACTGTTTATTTTGTAGTCACACCGACACAGAGGTAATTGAAACCAGGCTTGCAGAAGACGGTAGATCAATAAGACGAAGACGACATTGTCCCAAATGTGCAAAAAGATTTACAACTT
>CAYZAZ010000024.1:14967-16352 GCA_964476545.1 uncultured Gammaproteobacteria bacterium | reverse complement strand
AATACTGAGAAAGAAATAAGATCACTAATCCAACTAACGCATATAAATATTTTTTCCTAAATAGTTTCTTCATGTTTTAAGGCTTCAATTCCAGGTAAAGTTCCTTTTTCAATAAATTCAAGCATGGCGCCACCGCCAGTTGAAATATGAGTAATTTTATCTAAATACTCTTTTTTAGAAATTGCCGCCAAAGTATCGCCACCACCAACGACTGAGATTGCTTGTCCATTTTGCGAAATAGAATAATAAATGAAGTCAGTTCCCCGCCGAAAATTAGGATTTTCAAAATACCCCACTGGCCCATTCCAAATAATTGTCTTTGCTTGCGCAATAATTGCCCCAATTTTTGCCTGAGTTTCCGGCCCAATATCCAAAATATTGGCATCTCCTGGCACCTGAGAAATTTTAAAAACTTGCCCGCCATCTTTATCATCGTCTTTATTCCCCACCACCACATCTGATGGCAAAATCACATATTTACTTTTAATTTCCGCCTTTAATAATATTTTCTTAGCACTTTCCACCCCTTCTTCTTCACAAAGACTATTACCAATTTCATAATTTTTGGCCCGAATAAAAGTATTCGCCAATCCTCCACCAATAATTAAACATTCAGCAATATCTAATAATTTATTCAATAAATCAATTTTGGTCGTGATTTTTGCCCCACCAATAATCGCCACAACCGGCCGTTGAGGACTTTCAATTACTTTTGAAAGCATTTTAATTTCTTTTTTTAAAAGCAGTCCGCCATATGAAGGTAAAAATTGATTAATCCCCACAACCGAAGCGTCTTTCCGATGACACACACCAAACCCATCTTGAACAAAAATATCCGCCAAATTCGCTAATTTTTTTGCAAATTCTACGTCATTTTTTTTCTCTTGGGGAAAAAAACGGATGTTTTCTAAAACATAGATTGTTTTATTTGTCATTCCGGCTATGTCCTGAGCTTGTCGAAGGACTTGTCCGGAATCGTAGTTTTTTAACAACGATTCTGGAGTCGTCGTTTCACTCCTCCCCAGAATGACGCCTGAACTAAAATCCTCAATCAACACCACTTTATAATCAGGTAGATAACTTTGCAAACGATCGACCACGGGCTTAAGTGAAAATTTTGGATCCTTCCCTTTTGGTCGACCAAGATGAGAAATAATAATTAAGGTATTATTATTTTTTAATAAGTAATTAATTGTCGGTAAAGATTGGCGAATTCGGGCATCATCGGCAATTGTCGCATCAGCTCTTAAAGAAACGTTTAAATCTGCTCGTAGAAGCACTTTTTTATTTGTAATCTCTACTTCGTCGATGAAGGCAATATTTGACATTTTATAATCTTAAATGTTAAAACTTAAATGTCAAAACCATATCTCAAATCTTTATAT
>CAYZAZ010000024.1:3512-14957 GCA_964476545.1 uncultured Gammaproteobacteria bacterium | reverse complement strand
TTTATATCTTTTCATCTCTTAGATAATAAATTTTAAGATATAGATCTAACCCGTTCGATTTCATTCAGGGTTATCCTGAGCTTGACCTCCGATTCGGAGGTCTTGCCGAATGGATTAACATTTGACATTTGAGCTTTGACATTCAAACACCGATAAAAAACAAGCCTTAATCTAAAACTGAACTTATTTTTTCAACTAATTCTACCAGTCTATTTGAATAGCCCCACTCATTATCATACCAACCCAAAACCTTAATAAAATTTCCATTGATTACCTTAGTGTAATTGGCATCAAAAGTACAAGAATATGGCGAACCAATATAATCTGAAGAAACCAAAATCTCTTTTTCATATTTCAAAATCCCTTTCATCACTCCCTCAGCGACATTTTTAAAAACATTATTTACTTCCTCAACGGTTGTTTGTTTTTCCACCAGTACTGAAATGTCTGATAAGGAGCCGGTTGGAACGGGAACTCTGATAGCGCTAATTTCAATTTTACCTGCCAATTCAGGAATTGTTTTCACCACGGCTTTGGCCGCCCCAGATGTCGAAGGAATAATATTTTGAAAAGCAGATCGCGATCGTTCAATTGATTTCCCTCCACCTGCTGGTGGATCGTCGAGCATACTTTGAGTTTGAGTTACTGCATGGGTTGTTGTCAAAAAACCAGAAATAATTTTAAAATTATCATTAATTACCTTAAACATGGGTGAAGCACAATTAGTCGTACACGAAGCATTAGAAATTACTAGCTCATTTTTTAAATCAATTTGGTCATCGTTCACTCCCAAAACTACCTGGGGGGTATCATCACTTGTTGGCGCAGTCATAATTGTTTTTCCCAAGGAATTTCTTCCGGAGTTGAAGCCAAAGTCGTAAAAACTTTCTTACCAGCAACTGAAATTCCATCCACCTCCACTTTCACTTCTTTATCATATGTTCGATACACTGAATCATGCTTTAATAAATAGGCCAACATTTCTTTCTCAGTTTTTCGAGTATTAATCACTACTAAATCAAAAATATCCCTCTCAAAAGCAATTCTTGTAAAAGCCCGACCAATTCGACCAAAACCATTAAGTCCTACCTTTAGACGTTTCATAAAATTATAATAATTTATAAAGTTTATTTTATACTTAATTATTACAAAAATAAACAAATACTACCAATCCAGACCAATACTACCAATAAATTTATTAATAAATTAAATAATTAAATTATTTATTGGTCGGATTTACTTATTTGTCGGATTGGTCTGATTAAATTTCTCCACTTCCTCCTTACTTCCCATCACAATTGGCGCCCTTTGATCAACTTTATGAGGAATAATCTCTAAGGGGCTTTTTGTTCCAGATAATGCCATACCACCAGCTTTTTCCATAATATACGCTAGTGGATTTACTTCAAACATAAGTCGCAATTTTCCCTGGGGATGCTTTGCATCTTCTGGATACAAAAATATGCCTCCTTTTAAAAGTGTTCGATGAATATCAGCGACCATCGAGCCAACAAATCTTCCTTTATAAACCTTTTTTCCATTTTTTAAAACTTTTAAGTATTTTTTAATATATTCTGGGTGAATTTTTTCATAACCCTCATTAATTGAATAAATATTTCCTGATAATGGAACTTTCATATTCGGATGAGAAAGTAAGAAACTGCCAATTGACGGATCAAGCGTAAAGCCATTAACCGCTCCTCCACAAGAATAGACAAACATTACACTTGAACCATAAATCACATAGCCCGCCGCAACTTGCTTCAAACCAGGTTGCAAAATATTTTCACTTTTGTGATAAATGGAAAAAATTGTACCAATGGAAATATTGGCGTCAATATTTGAGGAGCCATCAAGCGGGTCAATAAAAACTACATATTCTCCCGGATGTTTTTTTACAAATATTGGCTCCACCAATTCCTCAGATGCCACAGCATAGACCTGCCCAGATTCAACTAATGTATCAACAAGTAAATCATTGCTAAATCTATCCAGTTTTTGTACCTCCTCCTGATAAATATTTTTTTCCCCAGTTACGCCAATAATATCAACCAGACCGGTTTTTTTGACATGAGAAGCAATTATTTTTGTCGCATTTTCAATCGCCGTCAAAAGCAAAGTAAAACTCCCCGTCGCTTTCTTAAATTGACGCTCTTGTTTAATAATAAATTCTGTTAATGTAGTAACTTTAGTAAACATAAAAAAAGACGTATCCAAAACTTTTCTCTATTATCCAAATCTCGCCTCCGATACTTTTTTCGCCCGCTCGGTAAAAACTTTTTGTGCGTTTAAAATATTATTCGCTTGCCCTCCCCAGGCCTGCAATGCTTCCTGCTGAAGTGCTCGCCCGTAAGAATAACTTAATTGCCAAGGCAATTTTCCCAAATACATTTTATTCATTAATGCTAAATACTGAGTTGATTGATCTGGAGTTAGACCACCTGATAAAAAAACCACTCCCGGCACTTCTTCGGGGACTGTTTTTAGCAAAGTTTCCACTGTTTTTTGAGCAATTTCTTCCGCTTCAACCTGTTTTTCACATTCTTTTCCTGCCAGAACCATATTGGGTTTCAAAAGAATGCCTTTTAAATGAACTTTAAATTGTTTTTGCCAATAGAAAACATCCTCTAAGACTTGTTGAGTAACTTCTAAGCTTTTTTCTATTGAATGCTTCCCCGCCAAGACCAATACTTCCGGTTCCACAATCGGCACCAAGCCAGCATTTTGAGCTAACAGTGCATACTGCGCTAAAGCGATTGAATTAGCGGTAATTACTGCCTTTGAGGGCGTTGTTTCACTCACAAAATAGGTTGCTCGCCATTTAGTAAAAGAAGCACCCATATCTTTATACTCAATTAATTTTTTTCCTAAATTATCTAGCCCTTGAGTAAATGATTCTCCTTTAAAATTGGGCAAATCAACTGTCCCTCCATCTACTTTTATTCCCGCAAGAATATTTTTTGTTTGTAAAAAATCAGCTAATTTTTTACCTTTTATTTGAAGCTCACGAAACGTTTCATCAAACAAAATCACTCCGCTAATATAAGACTCAATGCCGTTAGTATTAAACATAACCTCTCTCCATAAAAACCGATTGGCAGGTGTCGCCTCAACTTTAATTCCCTCAAGTCTTTTAGCCATTGTTTTTACACTTTCATCAGCTGCCAAAATTCCTTTTCCTGGAGCGACTAATTGTTGAGCGATTTTTTCTAAATTTTCCATATTATTAATTATAAATAATAATTTTCATACTTTATCATACAATTTCTACCTCATAAGTGTCAATACTACCAATCCGACCAATAAGTAAATAAATAATTTAATATCTTAATAAATTAATTTCTTGTATTTGCAATGATTTTACTAATAATCATTAATATTTCTTGACACTCGGCGATATAGGGTTCGATAATTGTTTTATTTACTAAAAGAGAGTCTTTGATAAAAGATAGCCAATATTTCGTTTCTTTGGTTTCTTTTCGCACAATACTGTATTTAGCAATAAAATCTTTTTTAGAAGTAGTTGCATCTGCTTCTTGATCATTAGCTCCCATTGATGTTAAAGATGAAGAAATCTGAGAAATAATTGGATTATTTTCAATTGATTTTGGAATTTTTTTTACAATATTATTAAAACAACTAACGATAAATTTGTAAATTCTTAGATGAATATCTTGAAGTGTATTACGATATTTATTCATTAAATAATCTTATCACTTATTAATTATCAATATTGGTTAGATTGGTCGGATTAATCGTATTAATTTATTTATTGGTAGTATTTGTCGGATTGGTAGTATTGGTCGGATTAAAATGAGGTAATGAAGAATTCCGCAGGAATCTGGGGATAAGCCTGAAAGAGACGAATTTTTTTAATCTTAACAAAAATAATTTATGATATACTTTTTGTATGAATCTTAAGGATAAGATAGTGATAATAACTGGTTCATCAAGAGGAATTGGAAAAGCTACTGCAGTTCTTCTTGCAAAAGAAGGTGCAAAAGTAATAATAACCTATAAAAATAATAAAGAAGAAGCAGAGAAAGTATTAAAAATACTAGGTAAAAATAATGGAATTGTTTTACAACTAGATATTACTAAGGAGAAAGAGGTAAAAAAATTTGTGAAACAAGTTATAAATAAATATCAAAAAATTGATGTATTAGTTAATAACGCAGGTGAAATTATTCGTCCCGGAGATTGGAAAAATAATATTGGTACTTGGCATAAAACACTTGATGTTAACCTTACGGGTACTTGGTTAATGATTCGTGAAATAGCACCTATAATGCAAAATCAAAATCGTGGAAATATTATTAATATTACCTCTACAAGTGGCATTCTCGGAGTTGCTCCTGTTCTTGCTTATTCATGTTCAAAAAGTGCACTAATTTCTTTAACTAAAGCATTTGCCAAAGAGTTTGCCCCATATATAAGAGTTAACGCAATAGCACCAAATAATGTAAAAACAGATATGACTAAAGAGGCAGGTAAAGAATTGATAGAGCGTGTCAGAAAGACAACTCTACTTCAACGTGTTGCCAAACCAGAAGAAATTGCAAAAGCCATTCTTTTTTTAGCATCTGATGATAGTAGCTATATAACCGGTCACATATTAGTAGTGGACGGCGGATACAGTTTAAAATAATATGAAATTAGATATTGAACTTGGAGATAAAAATAGTGGAATACAGATCGTTCGAACAGTTGTTGATACTCTTCGTGCTTGTAATTCAGCCTGTGGTTACTGTTATTTTTTTCACAAAGATTTTGGAAAAAATAACGATTTTTTACCTGCAAAAATAATCAAAGACATTTTACTAGCGGCCAATCATCAAAGTCAGTTAGACGTAGTACTCTCTGGAGGAGAAATTACACTTCACCCCGAATGGCAAAAACTTCTCGATGCAACTAAGATTCTCGATAAAACAGGAGTAACTCTCATAACAAATGGAACAACTTTAGATAAAAAAAAGGTTGACCAAATCAAAAAATCACATGTTTCAAGAATATGTATAAGTCTTGACGGAGCAACTCCCAAATTACACAATTATGGTAGAGGAAATACATTTGAAAAGGCCTTAAAAGGTCTTTATGAATTACAATCATCTGGTAAAAATATTACTGTTCTTTCTGTACTGCATAAACAAAATATTGATCAAATACTTGAACTATCAAATTTTCTCGCAGTAAATCATTTAGCTACTCAACACCACATGGCAGTACCATACTATTCTGGTAGAGCCCGTGAAAATTATCAAAAATTCATAATTCCCTTAGAAAAAGTAAAAAAACTTCAAAATAAAATTGATCAAGTTTTTGATGAATACAATAAAAAAGGTTTATATATTCTTTTTAATCATTATTGGCAATTAACAGGATTAATGCGTAAATCTGGAAATCCCCGCGAATTTCTATCACATCAGTTAGGGGAAAGAAATAAAGCTACTTGGGCAGTTGTTCGCTGTAATGGCGATGTTAATTCTACTACTGCCTATTGGGGAAGAGAATCAGTCAATAATCCAGCAATTGGAAATTTATTCAAAAAACCTGCTCAAATACTATTTAATAAACTAGATAAATTATATCGGAGTGGAACATGTCGCCAATTACCACGTGAGGTTGAATCAAAATATAAATATATAGTTAAAGGTGTGTTTAATAAAAAAATGGCTGATATAGCAATAAGTGATAGTAAAAAGAAAGACGGGATAAAATTAATTCCTTGTTTACCAATGTCTGACATGGAAATAATGAAAACCCCAATAAAACAAAAATATCTTAATCAAATGTGTCAATTGTACAAAAAAAATCAAAAAAACTATCGAATAATACGCCATGCAACTAATGTATATCTATTTTATGATAATACCTCAGCTCATACAATTTTATTAAATGATAATGAACTTAAGAAATTTCGATCACAAATTAATAAAAAACATTAAGGTTGTATTATTGTGCCAATGAACTTATCTCCAGTAATTATATTATTAATATTTTCAAAATTATTACCGTTGGTAACAATTACCGTAAGTCCAAGTTTTTTAGCAAGTTTTGTAGCTATAGGATCAAAAGGTAAATTTAGTCCAGGACTCCATTTACTTCCAACTATTTTTTCCATTTCTGTCCATGTTATTTTTTCTATTCTTTTAGCATCTTTATATTTATTTGGATCTTTATTATAAACATAATCTATATTTGAAAGATTAATAATAAACCTTCCTCCGTAATCTCTAGCAAGAATAACAGCATCATAATCAGTCGACCAACCAGGTTTCCATCCTGCACCAATTGCTAATGATTGTGTCCATCCTACAAGTTTATGATCATAATTCTCTATTATTCTTGGATGAGCAATATCATAAAACATTGTTCTAAATAAATGTGCATTAACTCTTGTAATATGTATAGCAAGCCAATCAAGATCATCATCAGAAATACCTTTAGTAATGAAGGTAGCTGCATCACGATAAAAACGCATAATACTCCCTCCACCTACAACAAGTAAGAATTTTTTTCCCTTTTTAATTTCTTTTCTAATAAAAATGTTAAATTTAACAAGAAAATCTTTATTTATTTCTCCATTTGGAATAACAAGTGAACCTCCGACTGAGATTATAATAATTTTTTCTTTTGAAAACATAATTTTTCTTTGAAAAAACAATATTTTTATTAACTTTATGTAACTTAAATAACTATACCAAAATATAATCTAGAAGTAAACATTCTATAAATTCTATTTCAAATTAAGATTGCTTATACAATTTCAACTTTAGGTATTCTCCAATTAACAATTTTTGTAATTTTAAATCTACATCAATAAATTCTGATTTTTCTGTCTTTATTGCTTGTATTGCTCCTCCTAATAATAAGGCTTGTGTTAGTTGAATATTCTCAAGTGGCACGGGATTAATTTTTCCGGAAAAATCACTTGGAAAACCTCCATTCATCAAATAAATACATGTCTTTGATAGTTGTATCTTATACAACGACCTCCAAGGAATAAATATTAATTTCTGTAAATATTTTTTGTCACTTTGTAATACATGTTTATACACTATTTCCCCTTTTGACCGTAATTTCCAAGAACTGAATTCAGTATCAGTTGAAGCCATATTCACAAGAAGTGTACCTGATTTTAATAATTGAAATTCCTTTTCTTGTAAAGCAGATGTTCCTGTACAACCAACTAATATACTAATAAATTTATATGCTTTTTCTCTTTTTTTGACTATTGAAAAACCATGTAAATATGCCTTTTGAAGTTGAGTCTTATCACTATCATAAACAATGATATTAAATCCATGCTTCCTAAACTCATTTGCTACATTTTCACCAATAAAACCATATCCTAATAAAAGTACTTTTTGATTTATTAATTGAAAAACACTCGCTTTTTTCCAAAATTTTATATTATTTATTAATTCATCTACCATACTTTTAGCAATTATTGGAGACTCATAAAATGTTTTAGCATTGCTACGAGCTACGTTAATTACAGGACATTTTAAATTAATTTTATTTACTATACGTGCTCCCCGACTTGTCTGTTCGACACAAACAAACCGTTTTACCATTTCTGGATATTTTTCATGCAACAATCTGATTGCCTTTCCTCCATCATCTATAATTAATCCCTTTTTGTTTCCATCAATTCTCTGGAATAATTTTCTACAAGACTGAATAATATGCTTTTCCAAAATAGAATCATACGGCTGATCTTCCATACATTCAAAAACATCTTTAAATCTCAATCTGTAACCTTTTTGAATTAATCGATTCACAACCAACGGATGTGATGAATAGGCTTTGCCTACTATATATACATCTTTTGATTTAACTCCTCCTTTTTCAAGCATGGTAAAAAAAGGTATAGATGATCCCAATAAATGTTGAACTATTAAAATTATGTAATTACGGAAAGGTTTATTACCTTCTAAAGAATACAAACTATCAATATAATTCAATAAGGGTAAACTCGAGGGAATAAAATCTTTAATTTGCATTTTCTTATATATTTAAAATTAAAATCCAGTTATTTTTCTAAATACAACAATATTTCTTTTAAGCTGTTTTAATCTTTGAGGTGAAACAAAACCCATCTGTATATCCTTCCAATGCCAATAAGTTGAAGAGGTTTGTTTATATATTATCTTCGATATAATAATTCTCAATAGCTGTGATGGAATATTTAATGACTTTATTGTCTGCACATATGTTAATGATATCCTTGTACTATCTGGCATCACCATACCTATATGTAAATAAGGATTTATTCCTGTATTCTTAGCAATATTTGTAAAAATTTCATCTGAATAAATAGCATTAAGATTTTTAATTCCCCAACCATAAGTTGATAAAACTTCTTCCATCCTATTTTTAATTGGTGTTAACTGTGACCATTTTGGAAGTACTAATAGATGACCATGTGCATGATCCAAATGACACCCCCCACAAGCAATAGATTCTCCATCTAAAAAACCTGGACCGTGTTCAAAAATAAAAATTGGATTATTAGGAAAATACTTTCTTAAACTATGAAGTACTACATCACGTGCAATAGATAGTCCTTTTTTATCTCTAATTGCTGCTAAAGATATACTGTGAATATTAGGTATAAGTAAAAGATGTCCACCTTGCTCTGCGATTGGGACAAGATCCTGAAGAACAGTAAATGTTGTAGGCACTCCAGGTATATCTAAAGTGTGAGGCAAGTCACCATACATACTTCGAAAATATTCCGTTGTCTTTATTTTCGGTATCAAACAGAAATCACATTGCTTAACTAAGGATAACTTTTTATCAATAAAACTTGCAAATATTTTATTTGAGTTACCCATAAAAAAATTATATCTTAATCATAAGTGATTTTCTAAAAACTCGTCACAAAAAACTCCGCAGGAATTTGAGGATAAGCCTGAAAGAGACGAATTTTTTTTACAATACCCGAATAGGTTTTTGCTTCCGAGACATAGTAATTTCCCTGAGGTCGCAAAAAGACAGTAGCACTATTGTTATTATTAATTCCAATTTTTGTATCGTTAAAAAACGAACGAACAATGATTACTTTTGTATTGTTTACAGAAATGGCACTATCCGCTTTATATTTAAAAGTTGCGTCTAATACTTTATAATCACCTGTTATTTGATCGGCGGTAATATCTGTCCCAATACCACTGCAGGGATCAATTAATCTGCGAACGATTGTATTTGTTGCTGAAATCAAGGTTACTTCCAATGCCGGGGCTGTTCTTTGACCTGCACAACTATTACTATTTGCTTCCGAAGCAAAATAAAAAACCACTGTTCCATTATAATAATTACTATCAAAAACATGGGTTGCATTGTTATAACCAGTAAAATAAAAAGTATACTGCTCGTCTTGCTGAACTAATGGAGAAACAAAATCTTTGGCGACCGATACATCATCCAGTGTGACAGAACTATTTACTAAATCAATTCCAGCTACTCCAGTTAGACCAAGGGTAGAATAACTCCCAACTCCTGATTTTAAAGCAATCTCAAGAGCCGATTCCGCCGCGACCAGCGCCCGCTCTGATTCCTGCTCAAGCTTTGTTATCTGGGTCTCGGTGGTTGATTTAAAAACCGCCGTCATAACAACGGTAATTACAGTCGCAATTAACATGACGGTGATTAATAAAATCTGACCCCGCTCATTATTTTTCATATTTTTATCTCAAAACTCAAATGTTAAATCTCATATCCACATTTTAAAACTAATATCTTTTTATCTCTTGCCCTTCATCGTCAATAAACTTGAACCAATCATACTTGAAATTTCATTAGTTTCATTTATTAATACTCCCAACATACTTATATTAATCAATTTACTATCTCTAAGTAAGCATAACCAATATTTAGTTTCATTAGCTGATTTTAATGCAATTTCATAAAATTTTATAAAATCTTTTTTCGATGAAGCAGACTTTGCTTCAATTAAATTAGCCCCAATCGATGTTGCCGATCGCAGAAGCTGATCTCCAATAATCCAGTAAATCTTTTTTTCAGGAAAATCTCTTACAAGACTAATAATGCTTATTGAAAAATAATAAGCTCTTTCCTTTACATTTTTAGATTTAAGATTTGAGTTGTGGTTTTGCCCTCCGATTCGGAGGGTTTGAGATTTAAGTTCTAACATTTGAGATATCTATTGCAACTGCTTCCATTCATAACTACTAATTGAAAAAAATGGTAAAAGATCAAGGTACATACTGGGCAAAAAATTAACAAAAAATGATGGTCTACTATTATCATTATCTGTTCTCGCTCGAGTGGTTGTATCAACTGACTCAGAAGAAATAACATTACCATTTATCTTTAACTGCCCGCCTGTCTCTAAATTTACTCTATTAGATATAAAAATCCCATTTGCTTCAACCAATGCTCCATCTATTTCTATTTCATCAGTTGCTAAAATAGCAATAGTTTTTCTGTCGTTATTAAATTTTTGAGCTTCTCCATGATTAATCTCTACTCTTCCCTGAATGATTAAGACCAATGGCGCCTTGTTTAAAATATAGTTTGCCAAACTAGCATTTGAAATTATTAACTCTGATCCTGAATAAAAATTAATTTGCCCTGTTTGCAAATACCTGAGATTACTTACTGTCACATAGGTTTTGCGAGATTTAATATAGTCTAAATATTCACTGACAAAAAATGGCTTTTGATTTGAATAATTACTTATTTTCCAATCTTTTGCCGAAATAATTCCTGTCGTTGAAGTGTTAATCGTTGAGGTAGAAGAAACAACACCAGGATATGGGACTCCACTATAGTCCACTAATAAACGATTGCCTGGATCATCACTATCATAAGGATTAATATTCAAAGGAATAAAAACATTTAAGACATCACTTTTATGTACAGAATCATTAGTAAATTTAAACCAAGGATTATTATCAACCGTTGAAGAAAATAAAATATCCCGATTCGCAGGTGTTGGTCCCGCAACATTTATATTTACCGGGCCAATTGAAGTACCAGTACATGCTCCTGAACTCACCCAATAGGCGCTATCATATCCTGTTTGAGATACCGATAAACTAAAATTTTGAACTGGAGTTAACCCGGGATTTCTATTATTAAAGGTTATATTGCAACGATAACTTCCATATGTGTCTGCCTTACTTCCTGGAGTTGGGCCACAATTGGATGTAATTCCAGTAGAATTCGCAGGATTAATATTAATACTTGTCAAACTATTTTTAGAAATATTCTGAGGACAGCTATCTCCTAAATATTCTTTAATATTCCCAGAAAAAGAAACAGTTGGATAAAGAGTTGGCGATGGGGTTGGTGTTGGTGTATTTGTTGGAACAGATAAAGTAGGAGTCACAATATATACAACCTTTGCCGTATCATAAGCACAAGCTTCTTCATTCCACTGGACACAAGTCGTATTTACATCATTAATATGGGCTG
>CAYZAZ010000024.1:0-3502 GCA_964476545.1 uncultured Gammaproteobacteria bacterium | reverse complement strand
ACCGTTAAAAAAAGAAGAGATTAAAAAGGCTAATGAAGAACCAATCTATGAAGATTTTAAGAAATCAATAAAAAATATCCTACAGAGATATCAGGCTGGTTTAATATGGGCTGAAATTAAACGTTTTGTCCCAACGGCTGATGCCGGCACTGTCCAATTATAATACCAACCATTTAAATTATTAGCAGATGAACCGCAAATTCCTGCAGTATCTTTGCGACCTGTCGAAAAGGCACTACCAATGCCACTACAATTAGAATATGTATGAGGCGTTGGTGGACAGTAATAAAGATCAACTCTATTTCTTACTCCTTGTCCTGCTGGCCCGGTACATGTTCTTCCCCAACCGCCAAGCTGATAAGTGTTACCGACTACTAAAGTACTTCCGTCAGCCGGAACATCAAAATAATTATATCCTGTACAGGTACCTGTACATGGTGGAGTTGTTGGCGTCGGGGTAATTGTTGGAGTTGGTATAGCTGTCGGATTACCACCTACTGGAGTTGGTAGTGTAGTATCACAGTTTCCCTGACCAGCACATAATGAATCATAAACGCAGGTATCAGCACAGTGCTGGGGATTAAGACTAGTACAAAATATTATTTCCGTTCTTCGATAACCACAGAAATTTTGACAAATACCGCTTCCATCACCAATTGGAGCACATTCAACTTGGGGAACAGGCGTTACAAAACATCCAGAAGCAGTTCTATTGCAACTTGCCACTGCACAAGTATCACTATAACCACAATAATATCCTGGAAATCCTGCAGGAACTATATTACATGACGTCGAACCACATTTATCATATACAAGGGCATTATTTGTCCCTGTACATAAATATGGATCACTTTTTGGCGGAGAACAATAATCCGTTCCATTAAAAAAACCACGAGTACAATCTTGTCCTCCATCTTCTTCTATGCACTGACCATTTTTAAGGTTGTTGCAATGACAACCGACAAATGGCGTTGGTGCAGTCGTCGCTGTCGGCGCAGTCGTCGCCGTTGGATCCGGTGGTGGTGGCTGAACCGTATTTATACACAAAGTACAACTTAAATTACATATTTTTCCAGTACCACAAGCAGATTGACACACATCATCCATCGTATAACACCCAGCAAAAATCTTATTAATAAATAAAGAATGAAACAAAATTAATATTAAAAAGATTTCTAAAAAAGTTATAAATTTTTTTTTCATTTAGGTATTTTATTTATTTAAATTTTAATCCTTTTGGGAAAGAATTTTTTTCTCTTCTTACAATAATTACTTTTGCAATGATATTTTTTTGTTTATCGAGTACTACTGACTCCTTATTATCTCTTATCGGTATAATTAATAAAGCATCTCCTTTTTTAAAAATACTTTGAATCATTTGATCACTTAATTCCTTTATATTTTTATCAATAGAAAATACCTTATTTTCTAAAATATCAATTATTCCTAATTTTGTTTCTAAAATATCCTTATTATCATTAAAAATTACCCTTACTTTTATCATCGACTTATTATTTTGCGCATTATTTAAAAGTATATATCTATCTTCACTATTACTAATTTTCTCCCAGCGACTAAATATACCCAAAATCATTCTATATCCAGTTTTTTTATCTCCAGAATCTTTTAAAAACTTATCTGTCGTTATAAATTCAGTTCCCTCATCGCTATAAATTGCCGTTCTTCCCTCTTTATCCCCCTTTTCTTGACGAAGAATAGTAAATGAAGGCTTATCAGAAGTTAAATTCTTTGTCTTTGATAATCTCAGGTAATAAACTCCCAGCACTAAAATGACACCAACTAAAAAAATCAAGAAACTAACGAATAGATTATTAATTTTCAATTTAAAATTTTAAATTTTTAACTCGCCTGCAAACGCTATGCGTTAAGCATTGCGGGCAGGTCAATTTTCAATATTTAATTTTAAATCATTTAATAGATTATTGGGTACTTGATGCTATTTTAGAAAAAATTAAAGTTAACTCTTGTGCCTCTTTCCAAAACAACCTTATTTCTTCAATATAATCTTTTTCAACTTTAGCCAGCATTCTTAACCAATGCTTTGTCTCTTTAGCTTCCTTTTTACAAATAAAAATTTTATTTTTAAAATCCTTCTTACTACTTGCTCCATTGGCTTCACAATAATTTGCGCCTATTGAAGTAGACGATCTTATCAGCTGACTAATTAATGGAATATTAATTACTGTTTTTTGTATTTTTTGACAGAATTCAAGTATTTTTTCCCCAAAAATAGCAGTTCTTTCTTCTAGATCATATTTTCCACTTGAAAATTTTGTCATTGAAAATTCAATGAAAATTTAAAATTTAAAATTATATATTACACATTAACAGTTTACGCAAGATATTTATTTAATTCAATTGTTAATTTACTATTTCATCTGTTGAGGAGCTTGGAACTGGAGTTACACGAGGAGTAACGCTTGGAAATATTTTTGGAGTTGGGGTTACTGTTGGAGAAGTTTTTTCCCATGGCCAGGTTGGTTTATCATTAATTCCTGGATTTATTACTATAAAACTTCCAACTTCCATCCCTGAATTAGGATCAATAAGACTACAAACTTTGGCTTTAGGATCATCATAAACCTCACTATGTATTGCTATTTTTAATCCTAAATTATCAAATATATCTCCAAGCCCAAGATCTTTTTCCCATGAACTACCTCGTGCCCCTATATGAGCAGATTCTGCATTAATTGAATTAGAAAGTTTTTCTAATATAGCTGCTCCAAATCCATTCGTATAAATAAACTCTTGCCCTTTTTTATATTCTAAAGATTTAAAAGGAATGGCCATTATAAACCAATAATCTTCACCTGTTTCTTTATCTGTATAATGAGCCAATGATCCAACCATATCTTCAGGATTTATTCCGGGTAGACGGAAAAGGCCAGCTAAATCACCAGCAACTCCATTAAATGCCGATCTTGGAATTATTGTTTCTCTTCCAAAAATATCAATTTGATAACTTAATTCTCCATTTTTAAACCGTTGCAAATATTCCTGAGCTTTATCATGATTTAATTGAAGATTTATCATTATCCCCTCCTGCAATTCCGGCCCATTTCTATATGAAGGTAAATTCAACATTGCGTTTATTTTTATTATTTCCTCCGGAGCAAGATTAATTAATTGATTATTTTCTATTCCATATTTAACATGTTGTAGAAATAAGTCCCAATCAGACATATTTTTAGCTTCAGTTTCAGTAAGTAATTTATTATCTACTAGAAAAGCTCTTCTTATATTATTTAATACCTTTAAAGCTAACTTATCTTGATTTTCCATCTCAACTTGAGTCATGTTCTTTCCTTCTCTATAAGTCTTACTAGTTAAGGGATCGATTGAGACTTCTTGCCAATATTTGGACATATTAAACTTCTTTCCATTTTCAAGATCATACTCCTTAGTCCAAGTAGCTGGATCACTATTTATATCTAATCCTTTATATTGATTTGTCAGCTCAGTCGAAGGTGTTGGGGTG
>CAYZAZ010000023.1:0-16792 GCA_964476545.1 uncultured Gammaproteobacteria bacterium | reverse complement strand
TATGTTTTTCAGATTGCTTTTCTTGACTATGCCCTAAAAAATAATATTCATTTTAAGGAAGTACCCTTTCACTTTAAAGATAGAACAAAGGGATTATCCAAAATTAACTCACTTCATTATATTACTCAAATTATTCTTTATATTTTAACTCAATCTTCTTTTGTAAGGTTTTTTATTGTTGGTTTACTTGGTTTTAGTTTGGATTTTGGCTTATCGTATGTATTTATTGAAAAAATAAAATCCTCTATCTGGTTAGCAACAATCATTAGTACTGAAACAGCAATTATTAATAATTTCTTTTTAAATAATTTCTGGAGTTTTGCTCATAAAAAAATTCAAGGCGGAGGACTATCTTACTTTTTTCAATTTATTAAATTTAATTTTGTTTCTCTAGGAGCAATTCTTATTCAAACAATAGGAATTACTCTCGCTGTAAATTCATTTGGGAAATCCAACTGGTATATTTACAAAATTATTATAATTCTTTTTATCGTTATCCCGTATTCTTATATTCTCTACAATAAACTCGTGTGGAAAGAGCGTTAACAAAATGGTGAAGTATGATAATTTTTATTCGCCCACTTGAGCGCCTTAGCCTAAATTCTATGTTAAACAACTTTTTCGCTTTGGGAGGTAATAAAAATTAACATACAAACCATTTTGTTAGATCTATTCGTCCTGTTTCTCAGAATATACAGAAGATATCCACCCTTCCATCGTTGCCATTTTTATCTTATACCAGCCTTCTTGTTCTTCAAGTAAAGGAAATTTTTCTCCTGGATTTACCTTTCCTGATTCTGAAGCATTTAACGTCGGTTCTTCTCGAACTCGCAACCACCCAGTTGGCGTATCTTTAATCAGAATATTACTTTTTGTAATAGTTGCCCCAGCTGTCGCCTCTTTTTCTCCTGTTGATTTAATTACCTGCTCTTGACTTTGATCAATTGCCAATTTAAATACTGCATTGATTCTATAGCCACCTTCCACGTTTATCTTTTGTGTTCTTCGAAAAAAGCCTGGCATAAAAACTGAGATTTCATGTTCTCCCTTAATCACATCAGCTAAAACTAATGGCGCAATTCCTTTTTCTTCATTATTTAAATAAACAATTGCTCCGGCTGGCTCCGTTTCAACATAGATTTCACCATATTGACTATTTTTTCCTGGCTTTTCCATTTTAGAAATAGTAAAAACTTCACCTGCAGAAGTAATATCCGAACTGCCTAATTCGCGATTCACATAAGTCAAAGCATTACGGAAAACTTTAATTTTCCCCTGCCAAGATGCCGTTTCAGTCGCTGATCCTTCTGGAATTAATTTTAGAATATATTCACCCACTTTATATTTATTTTCATATGGAGTCTTACCTAAGGCGACGTTATCAATAAAAACCGATGAACTAGGTGATGAAACAATCTTTAATTTACCAAATTCATTTTGATTATTTAAGATAAAAAAACGGACAACGATAAAACCAACAAAAAGTAGTAACAGTACCAATAAAAAAACTAACTTATTCTTCATAGCTTTATTATTTTAATGAAGTTTTAAAAATAATGCAAGATTCAAACTATCCCAAAGAAATCAAAGCCGATAATATCGTATACCAAAACCACATATAACTTCCTATTTTATCAAAAATTTGACAGAAAAGATTTTCATGCTATAATAAGAGAACTTATGTTAAAAATACTAACCATAACTAATTCGAGGAGACTCTTTAGGGAAGGTAGTATTCTTATGGTCTAAACCAAAGAAGGAAATATTATCAACCCCGCCAAATGACCGGCGGGTTTTTTAATGGCCAAAAAATACACTCCCCCGGATTAAATACCCGGGGGATTTTTATTAAAAATTAAGTTCAAATATGAAAAATCAAAAAAAAACTAAAAAAGCAATTCTCGCCTTTTCCGGAGGTCTGGATACCTCTTTCTGTGCCCTATATCTAGCAAAAAAAGGCTATGAAGTTGTTACTTTGACAGTAGACACTGGGGGATTTACACAAAAAGAAATAGAACAAATTTCAAAACAATCTAAATTAGTAGGAGCCACAAAACATTATTTTATAGATGGAAAAATTGAATTATATAAAAAAATTGTTTCTTACGTTATTAAAGGTAACGTTTTAAGAGGTGGAGTTTATCCATTGTCAGCTGGACCGGAAAGATTGATAATTGCCACAAAACTTATAGAAATTGCTCAAAAAGAACAGGCTATTGCAGTCGCTCATGGCTCAACTGGAGCTGGTAATGATCAAATTCGATTTGATGTCACAATCAAGGTGCTTGCTCCGAAATTAAAAATAATTACACCAATTAAATCACTATCAATTAGTAGAAATGAAGAAATGGATATTTTAAAAAAATATAATATCCCTTTTAGTGAATCCAAAAAAGATTATTCAATTAATCAAGGAATGCTTGGAATAACTATTGGTGGCAAAGAAACAAAAGATTCATGGAACTCGCCACCAGATGATATTTATCCTATTCCCTCAATCGAAAATGCTCCAAATATTGGAGAAGAAATAATTATTACTTTTGAAAAGGGTTTACCAACCCAGATAAATAATCAACCAATGACAGGTATAGAAATTATGAAATATCTCAATAGTTTAGGAAGTAAACATAGTGTTGGGACAGGTATTCACCTAGGTAACACCATTTTAGGTATCAAAGGTCGAATTGCCTTTATTGCTCCAGCGTCAATTATTTTAATCAAAGCTCATAAAGAATTAGAAAAATTAATTTTAACTAAGTGGCAACTTTTTTGGAAAGATATTTTATCAGAGCCTTATGGTAATTTTATCCATGAAGCGCTTTATTTTGACCCTGTTGTTAAAGATATTGAAGCATTAATCGATAGCAGTCAGAAAAATGTTTCTGGCCAAGTAAAAATAAAGTTGATAAAAGGAAATATCATTATTCTAGGTTGCAAAAGTCCATATTCTCTGATGGATTCAAAAATCGCTACTTACGGTGAAAAAAACAATTTTTGGTCAGCCTCAGAAGCAACAGGATTCACAAAAATTTATGGATTACAAAGCATTTTAGCCCAAAAAGCTAACAAAAAAATATGAAAAAAATAAAACTCAATAAAATTCCTTATTTATTTAAGAATATTAATCTCCCCAATGAAATATTTGTTTCTAATAAAATAGCCTCTATTGAAGGAGCTATTATTCTCGTGCAAGCTCTAGAAAATCAAGGAAAAAAGGATGATTTCGATTATTCCAATGGAAGATTAGGTAAGATAGTTGTCGGTGACATTTTTCCTGGAGTTCTAGGGACAAGAAAGGCTGTTGTAGAATTTGCCGGCTATGTTCCATCTGATGTTAAAGTAAAAGACGAATTGTATCTTATTTGCGAAAGTGGATTAATTGGTCAAATTTCTGGAATATACGAAAGTTGGGGAAAACCAATGAAAGTAAAAATTTTAGGAGCTATTACTAATAAATTTGGAAATCAATTAAATTTAACAAATTATTCTTTGCCAATAACAAAGAGTAACAAAAATATCCCAATAATTGCATTTATTGGAACAAGAATGGATTGCGGAAAAACAACTATCGCTTGTAAAATTGCTTTAGGATTAAAATCTCTTGGAAAAAAAATTGTCGCCATAAAACCAACTGGAGTTGCATTTAGTCAAGATCTCTATAAATTAAAAGAGTATGGAGCAACTCACGTTTTTGATTTTGTTGATATGGGATTACCGTCAACTTGTAACGATAACTCAAGCAAAGTTATCCAATCTACCAAGAATCTTATTAACCATGCAAAATCATATAATCCAGATTTTATATTAATGGAATTTGGTGATAGCTTACTTGGAGCTTATCATGTAAAAGATATTCTTAACGATCAATCGATAAAAAATCAAATTAAATTCATGATCCTAGCCGCTAATGATCTCCTTGGTGTTTATGGAGCAATAAAAATACTTTATGAGCAAAAGTTAAAAATTAATTTAGTCACCGGTCCAATTGCCAATAGTCAAGTTGGAATCGATTTAATTAAAAAAAACTTTAATCTTGAGGCAGAAAACAATCAATATGAAATTCCAAAAACAATAAATGCCATTATAAATTTAGCAAAACAATAAAATGAATATCAAAAAAAAATATTTTTACAATACGGCTGATTTCACCCAACAGGAACTTAATAATTTAATTGATTTGGCATTGGCAATGAAGAAAGGTAAAGTTAAAAAAAACTTGTCCGGAAAATCACTAGCGATGTTGTTTTTTAATCCGTCTTTAAGAACTCGTCTGTCTTTTACGATTGCTATGCAAAAGTTGGGAGGCTTAGGAATTGATTTCCCAATAAAAGACAGTTACACGTTTGAGTACAATCTTGGAGAAATTATGGATAAGGGAAAAATTGAACATGTTAAGGATGCTGCTCAAGTAATTTCCAGTTACTGCGACGCAGTTGCCGTCCGATCCAGCGAGTTAATTACCTCCGGATCTGAAAGTGTTCGGGTATTAAGCTGGGAAGAACTTAAAAAAGATACTGTCCTGAAAAGTTTTATGGAATATGCTGCTGTTCCTGTTATTAATATGGAATCAAACGTTTATCATCCCTGCCAAGGATTAGGAGATGCTGTTACTATCAAAGAAAAACTAGGTATAACAAAGAAGAAAAAATATGTAATGACTTGGGTTTATCACCCAAAATCTTTACCGATGGCCACCCCAAATTCTCAAATATTATCAGCGTGTGACCTAGGTATGGATGTAGTGGTCGCTCATCCAAAAGGTTGGGAGTTAGATCCCGACATATTAAAGACAATGAAACAACGGGCAATAGAAGCCGGTGGCAATCTAAATATTTCCTATTCCCAAAAAGAAGCTTATCAAAATGCTAATGTAGTTTGTGCAAAAAGCTGGGGGGCATTAAAAAATTATGGTAACTGGGAACATGAAAAAAAGATAAAAGAAAATCTAAAAGAATGGATTGTTGATAAAGAAAAAATGGCTAATACAAATAAAGCAATCTTTATGCATTGTTTGCCGGTTCGAAGAAATGTCGAAGTAACCGATGAAGTTATTGACAGCAAAAATTCAGTAGTAATTAATGAAGCAGAAAATCGAATTTGGGCCCAAATGGCTATATTACAAAGTTTAATTAACGGTTAATTAATTTAATTATATGAAAAATAAAAAAAATCTCGAAACAACTGATTTTATAGTTTCTCAAACTCAAATATCTTTAGATTTAAAGATGGTCTCTTTTGATGTTCAAGGAACAATTGCTCATGTTTTGATGCTTTATAAACAAAATATTATTAATAACAAAAATACCGCAATTATTTTAAAAGCTTTAAAAGAAATTGAAAAAGAAGTCAATCAAGGAAAATTTATTATTGATCCGCAAAAAGGCGCTCAACTAACTCTTGAGGCAAAAATTACTAAAAAAATTGGAGCTATTGCCTATAGCGTCCACACTGGCAGAAGCCGAAACGATCAAATTATGGTCACAGAAATTCTTTATCTAAAAAATGAAATAATTCAATTAATAAAAAGTTTCATTCCGATATTAAATGAACTTTTTAAACTAGCAAAAAGCAATGTTAAAACTGTCATGCCAGGTTATACTCATATGCAACCGGCCAAACCAACAACATTCGGGCAGTGGACGCTCGCCTATTTAAATGGATTTATAAAGTCAATAAAAACAATAGAGCATTATTTCGATCTTTATGATATGAATCCTTTAGGTGCCTGTGAATCTTATGGCACCAGTTGGCCACTTGATCGGGAATACACTTCAAAATTACTTGGATTTTCAAAAACATGGGAAATCCCCCAAGA
Source organism: uncultured Gammaproteobacteria bacterium (assembly GCA_964476545.1). Lineage (GTDB taxonomy): Bacteria > Patescibacteriota > Microgenomatia > UBA1406 > GWC2-37-13 > CAYZAZ01. The sequence continues at coordinate 10,977 of CAYZAZ010000023.1, read as the reverse complement.
TGCAATCTCCTCAAGAGGCTTTCCTCAATTGGGTTATTTAACTGGAATGACAGAAATTTGTTTAGTCGCCAGTAAACTTGCTCAAGATTTACTTTTATTTAATACCTTTGAGTATGGGATGATTGGACTGGGTGACGAAGTGGCGCAACGATTACATCCAATTACCGGCTCTTCAGTTATGGCACAAAAGAAAAATCCTGATGTATTGGAATTAATTCGTTCAACCGCTCCACAAATTTCGGGTTTCGTCAACATTGTTGCTAATATTCTTGACAGTTTACCAATGGGATATAACCGAGATAGTCGTGAGGTAAAAGAATATATAGATCTTGGATTAACTAAAACTAAAGCGATGATTAAAGCGTTACAAAAAGTATTAACGACTTTAAAGATCGATAAGAAAAAAATGTTAAGCCAAGTCGAAAATAACTATAGCTTAACCACTGATTTAGCCGATTATATTTCTCAAAAATCAGGAGTTGGTTATCGTTTGATCTATAAAATCGTCGGTCAAGTGGTTGACGAGGCTATTAATAAAGGTCAGTTGTTAAAAGAAATCAGCGCTGATGAAATTATCAATAAAGCTTTAATAAATAATATCAAATTACAATTAACCAATGAAGAAATTAATAAAGCGATTGACCCACAACTGATAATTGAAAAACGAAATCATGTCGGTGGTAGCAGCACTAGTTCGATGAATAAGTCTTTAATAAATGCTCAAAACGCAATTAAAAATATTAATCAGTGGATTCAAGGGAAATTATCAATTTCTACTACCTCTAAAAAAAATACTGATTTAATAGTTAATAATTTAATCCAAAAATATGGATCTTAGTCAAGAAATTTTGAAACAACTAATTAAAATAAAATCTTATTCGGGTCAAGAAAATGAATTGGCAAATTTTATTATGGTTTTTTGTAAAAAAAATGATTTACCTGTAGAAAAGCAAGATAATAATATTATTGTAAAATACTTAACTGGGTCAAAAAAATGTCTTATTTTTAATGCCCATATGGATACTGTAAAAGAGGGCAATCCTCTACTTTGGAAATTTTCTCCGTTTGGTGAAAAATCAGGAATAATCAAAGATGGTAAACTCTATGGTTTGGGTGCAAGTGATGATAAGGGAAGTATTGCCACATTACTATTACTCGCATTAAATTATAAAAATATCACTCCACCCATAGACATTTTTTTTACTTTTGTTACTAATGAAGAAACAAATGGCGCGGGTACAAAATCTTTTATTAACTTTTTTATGAATCAATATGCCACCAAATACACGGAAGTTTCAGCAATAATTGCCGAACCAACTGATTGTGATTTTATAGAAATTGGACATCGGGGGAATATCTTTCTAAAATTAAAAATAAAAGGTGATTCCGGACATAGCTCAAATCCAGATAATATTAAAATACATAGTCTTGAAAAAATGATAAAAATCATTGCTAAAATAAAAAAATTAGAGAAAGAAATTAAAATTTTCTACTATGATGATATTTTAGGATATCCAACTATTTGTTTAACTGGATTTAATAGTTCAGAATCATCTATTAATAAAGTTCCTTCCGAATGCAATACCACTTGGGATATTAGAACTACCCCTTTATTACACGATAAATTCATTGATATACTCAAGAGAAAAGTTGGAAATAATATTGAAATAGAATTAGTTGATAAACCCATCAACTATTCCTTAACAGAAAAAAACAGTAAAATTATTAATATATTTAAAAAAAATACTAATAACTTGGCAATTAAAATTGCTAAAGGGTCAAATGATACAGTTTTTTTTAATGAAATTGGCATACCGGCACTTACCTTTGGTCCAGGAAACAAAAATACGATTCATAAAGAAAATGAATATATAGAAATAAAAAATATTAATAAAGCAATTCAAATTTACACAGATGTTATTAAAACTTTCAAATAGGAAAACTGTCTTAAATTTGTTATCATATTAACTAATAAATCTATGCAGTTCAAAATTGAAAAATCAGTTTTTGAAAAATTTCCAAATTTAATTGTCGCTGTTGTCATCATTAAGGATTTTGACAATTCTAAAAATAAAGAAGAAGCAGTAAAAATTCTTCGTAATGAAGAAAAAAATCTCCGAAGTCATTTAAATCTAACGAATCTCTTAAAAAATAAAAATATTACGTCTTATTTAGATGCTTTTAAACAATTTGGGGTTGATCCAGATAAATTTCTTCCCGCTCACTTAGCCTTAACCAAAAGAGTGCTTGAAGGTTTTGACTTACCTGATATTAATCCAGCTGTCAATATTTATAATGCCTTGAGTATTAAATATTCAACGCCTTTTGGTGGTGAAAATTTAGAAACACTTTATGGAGATTTCATTCTAAAATTTGCCGAAGGTGGCGAACAATGGATTCCCATTGGTGGAAAAAAAAGTAAAAACGCTGTCAAAAATGAGCTCATCTGGAGAGATGATTTAGATGTTTCCACTCGAGCTTTAAATTGGCGTCAATGTGACCGCACAAAATTAACTAATCAGTCAAAAAATCTTTTTTCAATTATGGATGGCTTTTCTGATGTCAATAAAGAAGTTATCGAGACCGCAGCCAATGAATTTATTCACCTAATTGAAAAAAATCTTAGTGGAAAAGGAAGTATTTATTGGCTAGACCAAAATCATCCTTCAGTGGAAATTCCCTTTCAATCAAAAGACATTAAAGCTTACAAAAAAATAGTTGAAAAACCTCAAATCATAAAGGAAAAAGAATATTTTGGAATAGCCAAAATAATTGTTCAAAATATTCAAGAAGCATTATTTAAAATTGGAATAAAAGAAATTGTTCCACTAGACATTCCATCTAATATTAATTTTGGTGACTACTCGACACCCATTGCTCTTAAATTAACCAAACAACTCAAGAAAAATCCACTTCAAATTGCAGAAGAAATAGTCAAAAATTTACCTAAAAATGAACTTATTGAAAAAGTCGAGGTACTTAAACCTGGCTTTATTAATTTCTGGCTGGCAAAAAAAAACTTAATTAATCAATTAATTGAGTTTTCAAAAGGCAACTTTAATTTTCAACTTTCCTACAAAGATAAAAAAGTCATGATTGAATACACTGACCCCAATCCCTTTAAGGAGTTTCATATTGGTCATTTATATAGCAATACTGTCGGCGAGTCACTTTCTAGAATTTATGAAACAGTAGGCGCAAATGTAAAACGAGTTGATTATTATGGTGATGTTGGTATGCACGTTTCCAAATCTGTTTGGGGATTAATTCATAAAATGAAAAAAGAGAAATTATCCCTCAAAGACCTAGAAAAAAAACCAATCTCAGAAAGAATTAAATATCTTGGCCAAGCTTATGCTTTAGGAGTCGTCAATTATGAAAAGGATAAAAATATCCAAGAAGAAATAAAAGATGTTAATTATTCCGTTTATCTTTGCGGTCAGGAATATTTAAAAGATAATTTTAAGTGGGTTCCTCAAGTTGATTACAAACAATATTTAAGATCTAGTTTTACTAATCAATATGAGTTAGTTAAAGAAGTTTACTATGCCGGAAAAAGCTGGAGCCTTGAATACTTTGAAAATATTTACAAAAAATTAGGTACTAAGTTCGATTATTATTATCCTGAAAGTATCGTCGGCGAATTTGGCATTCAAATTGTTAAAGAAAATTTAAAAAAAGGATATTTTGAAAAAAGTAAAGGAGCCATTATCTTTCCCGGTGAAAAATATGGTCTTCATACTCGAGTATTTGTCAATTCACTTGGCCTACCCACTTATGAAGCCAAAGAACTCGGACTAGCTGTAAAAAAATTCGAAGATTTTAAATATGATAAATCAATCATCGTCGTTGGTAATGAAATAAAAGAATACTTTAAAGTCTTACATAAAGCTTTACTCATTACTTATCCTGAACTCGGGAAAAAAACAACCAATATCTGCACTGGCATGGTCCAACTACCGGAAGGAAAAATGTCCAGTCGTACCGGAAACGTTATCACAGTTGAATGGTTACTCGAAGAAATAAAAAATAAAATGAAAATAATCATGAAAAATAATCAAGATATTGATACAAATGAATTAAATGAAATAATTGAAGCTGTATCCATCGGTGCAATTAAATATTCACTCTTAAAAAGTAGCATTGGTCAAAATATTATTTTTAATTTCAAAGATTCTTTATCTCTTGAAGGAAACTCCGGCCCGTATCTTCAATATACGTATGTTCGATGCCAATCGGTCCTTCGTCATTCTGGCAATCCCGATGTAACATCGGGAGCGTCCAGAATCGTAGTGAAAAACAACGATCCCGACTTTGTCGGGATGACTATTGAAGAATTAAACCTTTTAAGAAAATTCCATCAATTTTCAGATATTGTTTTAAATGCCGCTGAAAATTATTCACCTAATCTAATCGCCACCTATCTTTATGAACTTGCCTCAGAATTTAATCTTTTTTACCAAAAATGCCCCATTTTAACAGCTGATAATGAGACAAAAAAATTCCGGCTCTTAATCACCCAAGCCACGGCAAATACTATTAAAAAAGGATTAGAATTACTTGGAATCAAAACAGTAGAAAAAATGTAAAATATGATACTAATCTACAAATCTTATCCTAATCTACGAATTGCAAATTATTTGAATATTTGTAGATTTGAATTAATTAGTAGATTCGTATCATATGGGACTTTTTATCTGTAAAAACTGTGGTTATGGCTCCGGCTCTTGGCTTGGCCGTTGCCCCAATTGTAATGAATGGAATAGCCTTTCAGAACAATCCTCGCTTGAAAAAGATTCAAAAAAAAATGAAGCAGTAAAAAAATTTGAATTAACTTCTTTAAGTAAGATTAAATCTAGTTTTAAAGAAAAAAAAGCTTCTGGTCTTTTTGAATTTGATCGAGTCTTAGGAAATGGCGTAACATCTGGAGAAGTAATTTTACTTACTGGTGAACCTGGAGTCGGCAAATCAACCTTACTTTTGCAAGCCCTGCAAAGTTTTAAAACAATTTATATTTCCGGAGAAGAGGCCGCCGAACAAGTCAAGCATCGCGCCCAAAGATTGAAAATTAATTTAGCCAACTTTCTATTCTCTGAAGATTTACAGGTTGAGGGAATTATTGCTGGCATCGAAAGCTTAGAAGAAAAACCAGAGATAGTCGCTCTTGATTCCATTCAAACTATCTATTCAAAAAATCTTGACTCTCCATCAGGGAGCGTCGCTCAACTTAAAGAAACAACCAAACAATTAATTATCTTTGCTAAAAAAAATAAAATTCCCTTAATTATTGTCGGTCATATTACCAAAGAAGGGGAAATTGCTGGACCAAAAACTCTTGAACACATGGTGGACTGCGTCTTAACTTTCGAAGGCGAAAAAATCTCTAATTTCCGTATTCTTCGCGCTATTAAAAATCGTTTTGGCACAACTGATGAAATTGGAATATTTGAAATGCAAGAAAATGGTTTAATTGAAGTCGATAATCCTTTAGTTTTTCTTCATCAGGAAAAAGAACTCACTCCAGGAAAAGCAGTTGTTGGTATTCCCGAAGGTAAAAGATCGCTTTATTACGAAATTCAAACCCTTGCCGTACCCACAATGCTCCCCGTACCCAGAAGAGTTGTTAAAGGAGTCGATTACAATAAAATTTTATTACTTCTTGCCGTCATTAGAAAACAATTAGGCATATCAACTGATACTTATGATATCTATGTTAATGTTGTTGGTGGTATCAATATTAAATCCACTGCCTGTGATTTAGGAATTGTGGCCTCTCTTATTTCATCAATTAAAAATATACCTTTACCCTCAAGTAGCGTTTTTATTGGTGAAGTCGGTTTACTAGGTGAAATCCGCAAAATTTATTTTGAAGATAAAATAATTAAAGAAGCTAAAAGACTTAAATTCTCCAAAATCTATTCTTCCTTAAATATTCCAAATATAAAAACACTTAGGTCTGTAATTATTATTTGATTATTTATTTTGCGTCATTGCGAGCCCCGAAGGGGCGTGGCAATCTACAATATTAAGATTGCTTCGTCGGTCACTTCGTTCCCTTCTCGCAATGACAATTCAGTTCTCCCTCACATACACTTTTCTCAAAACACTTTTTTTTCCGTTGGCGCCAATTACTTCAATCACAATCTCATTCTCTCCTTTTTTTAGGGGTAAATTAAATTTAAAGATGCCTTCACTATTCTGGTACACACGATCATTTAGAATCGTCACCGATGCTTCCTTTTCAGTTTTACCAATGATCATTACTCTATCAACCCTGTTAAATAAATTTATTTTTGGTTCAATAATACTAATTTTTGGTGGAGATAAAAAAAGTTTCAGTTGAAAAATAAAATATCCAATAAAAAAAATAAAAATTAAAACAATAAATAAATAAATAAATTTTTTTGTCTCAGAAGTTAAATATTTACTTGATATTCTTCTTTTAAATTTTATAACCTCAGTTTTTTCGTATTCTCGCCTAAAAAAAGCCAAGGTTTTTTCTTCATTTAAATTAAGTAATTTAGAATAATTTTTTATTATTCCCTCTATATATATTTTTGAAGAAAATAGCGTCCAATTATTATTCTCAAGCGCAGTAAGAAATTTTTTTCTGATTCTTAATTCTTTTTCTACTTGTTCTAAACTAATATTTTCCTTTTCTCGAGTTTTTTTTAAAATTTCACCGACGGATAGCATTTTTTCACGTAGCACATAGCATGGAACATATAACAATAAATACAAATGTTGTTACGTGTTACGTGTTACGTGTTATATTTATTCCTTTACTCTCTCTCCATACTCACCAGTTTCTGGATTAATAGTAATCAGATCGCCAACCTTCACAAATAGAGGAACCATCACCGTTACTCCCGTTTCTACTTTTGCCAATTTCTTAGCTCCACTCACGGTATCACCTTTAATTGCTGCATCTGTTTCAATTATCTTTAATTTTACACTTAATGCCGGTCTCATTGTCAATGGTTTATCTTCGTACAAATACACATAATATTTATTTCCTTCTTTCATAAATTTAGCCGCTTCACCAACTATACTAATTGCCAAAGTATATTGATTATATGTTTGTTCATTCATAAAAAAAAGGTTTTCTGCATCTTTATATAAATACTGCATTTCAAAACAATCAACCTCCAAGACATCTACCTGTTCATTTGATTTATAAGCATATTCAATATTTTTACCAGACATTAAATTCTTTATTCTTGTCTTCATTAAAGCCGAACCTTTTCCAGGTGAATAAAAATCAGCCCTTTGGACATGCCAAATTTCATTTTGATAATAAATAAATTCGCCTTTTTTTAAATTCCCAGCATTAGTTTTCATATTAAGATCTTACGAAACTACGAATCTTATTACAAATATACGAATTCGTAAATTCGTATTTTATTCGTAATTTCGTATAAAAATTTTTTTATTCAATATTAATTAACCTCAATTCGCTAACTGATTTCACATTGGCAAAAATCATCGCTAATCTTTCAAAGCCAATTCCGGCCCCCGTGCAATCCGGCAAACCATATTTTAACGCATCAATAAAGCCTTTGTCAATCTCATGATTAATTAAACCAAGTTTTTTTCTCTTTTCGGCTTCAGCAACAAATCTCTTTTCCTGCTCTTGATAGTCATTTAATTCTGTACAAAATCCACCAACTTCTAGACCATTTATATAAAATTCACAGCGCTGGGCTGTTTTTCCATTTTTATTCATTTTAGCAAGAGAAGCGAGTTCTTTTGGATAGTCATAAAGCAGAGTCGGAAAACCATTTTTACCTAAATTGGGCTCAATCTCTTGAGCAAAAATTTGAGTAAAAATATCCTCATAAGTAAAAGGCGACTCCCTGTCATTCCCGCTACCTCCTTTGTCATTCCCGCGAAGGCGGGAATCTATTTGCCTACTCTGGATCACTGCTTTCGCAGGGATGACGGAACCAATATTATATCCCTTATCTTTGGCTTTCTTAAAAAACAACCTATGATCAAACAATTCTTTCTCACTTACTCCAGAATATTTTTCAAACGCTTGAGTTACTGACATCTTCTCCCACTTTTCAAAGGAAATAACCTTATTTTGAAATGTAATTGTCATTCCGGCTATGTCCTGAGCCTGTCGAAGGACTTGTCCGGAATCGTTGTCTTTAACTACGATTCTGGATGCGCTTCGCTTACCAGAATGACATTTCGTCGTAATATATTTCAACATTTCCAATACCTCATCCGCAAACTCAAGGTAATTAACTCCAACCTTATAAAATTCCAGCATCGTAAATTCGGGTAAATGCCAATTTGAGTTCGGTTCGCTATTTCGAAATGCCCGGCCTAAATAATAGCAATCGCCAATTCCCTCTACTAATAATCTTTTCAAAAATAATTCTGGTGAAGGAGTCAGATATAATTTCTGTCTTTTTTTAAAAAAATTAAACTCTGTCTCAAATATTTCTAAATACGATTCTGGAATCAGTGCTGTCGATAAAACAGGCAGGTCCATATGAAGATATCCTTTGCCTTTAAAATATTCATGGCAAGCCTCCATCACTTGTAAATAAACCTTATAATTTTCTAAATTATTTAGATTAGTTTTAATTTTCATTTTCTAGCTCCTCAAGAAGTTTTCTCGCTTTAGAAGAAATTCGCTCGGGGACTTTTATTTTGAATATTGTATATTGATCTCCTCGACGTGTTATATTAGGATAAACAACCCCCTGACCACGAAGCCTCACCGTTGTTCCTGATTGAGTACCGGGTCTAACCTTAAGTTTTACTTTCTCATCAATTGTTTCAACCTCAACCGTCCCACCTAATACCGCAAGTGAGTATGAAATTTCTTTTTCTAAATATATGTCTTGACCTTCGCGCTTAAAATATGCATGAGGTCTAACTCTGACCTGTAAATCAAAATCAGAAAATCGAATACTATTTCCATTATCAACTCCAGCTGGAATTTTGATTGTTTTGTCTTCTCCCTTTATCACAGTTGTTTTTTCTACTCCATGAACCGCTTCCTCAAAAGTTAAATTAATTTCATAAAGATCTCGTCTTTTAGCTCTTCGGCCTTGTGGATTTTGAAATCCAAAAAACTGTTCAAAAATATCAAAAGGATCAGAGAATCCTCCAAAATCTACTCCCTCAAAAGGATTTTCACCACCAAAATTTGAAGAATATGTATAACTAAATGGACCACCAGCACTACCTCCTGGAGCACTTTGATTTCTTTCAAAAGCTTCTGCACCATACTGATCATACCTTTGTTTTTTATTTGGATCAGAAAGCACTTCAAAAGCTTTATTTATTTCTTTAAATTTTTCTGTCGCTTCAGTTGATTTATTTCTATCCGGATGCCACTTTAAAGCCTGCTTCCGATAAGCTACTTTTATTTCATGATCTGTGGCATTTTTCGAAACACCTAAAACTTCATAATAATCTGACATAAAATTAAATATCAAATATTAAAAATACATATCAAAAATCAAATATGAAGAAATAACAAATTAATTATTTTTAATTTTAAATTGTCATTTTGATTTTTGCATTTTGCATTTTGATTTTATTTTACGACTTCTCCTTCTTCAACTTTCTTCCCGTCGACTGGTGGACTTTCTTTTTTTGCATCTTCCGATTTTACATCTTCACTTTTGACATTAGGATTTTGCCCGCCTGCTGACGGATTGCCTTTTTGCTCATACATCGCCTGACCTACTTTTTGTAAACTATCAGAAAGCGACTTTGTTTTTTCCTCAATATCCTTACTGTCACCTTTTTCTTTTATATCCTTTAATTCTTTAATCTTTTTTTCAACTTCTTCCTTAATTTCTTTTGATACTTTAACTCCCGCATCTTTTAATGATTTTTCACTGGTGTAAATCAAGTTGTCCGCTTTATTTTTTATTTCAATCTTTTCTTTTTCAGCCTTATCTTCATCCGCGTGCTTTTCTGCCTCCTCTTTCATTTTTTCTACTTCATCTTTATTTAAGCCTGTTGAACCAGTTATTTTTATTCCTTGCTCTTTACCTGTTGCCTTATCTTTTGCATTGACTGTGAGTATTCCATTGGCGTCAATATCAAATTTCACTTCAACTTGAGGCACGCCTCTTGGCGCTGGAGGAATTCCTTCAAGAATGAATCGACCCAATGATTTATTATCTCTTGTCAGTGGTCGCTCTCCTTGGACAATATGAATTTCCACCTGAGTTTGATTATCCCCAGCTGTTGAAAATACTTCTGCTTTAGTCGTTGGAATAGTTGTATTTCTTTGGATTAATGGCGTTGCTACTCCTCCCAAAGTTTCCACTCCTAAAGTTAAAGGCGTTACATCTAACAAGACTACGTCTTTTGTTTCACCAGTTAAAACTCCTGCTTGTACAGCCGCACCAACTGCTACAACTTCATCAGGATTTACCGATTGATTGGGTTGTTTGCCAAAAAATTCTTTAACCTTATCAATTACCTTTGGCATCCGAGTCATTCCACCAACCATCACTACTTCGTCAATTTTTGAAATATCAACCTTGGCATCTTTCAAACATTTCTTTACCGGTTCAAATGACTTATCAATAAGACCATTAACTAAAGACTCAAGCTTTGATCGAGTTAATTTAATCACAAAGTGTAATGGTTGATTATTTTTGACAGTAACAAAAGGCAAGTTAATTTCTGCCTCAAGCGATGAAGAGAGTTCAATCTTGGCTTTCTCAGCCGCATCTCTTAATCTTTGCAATGCTTGAGCATCTTTTCTCAAATCAATTCCATTTTCTTTTTTAAATTCATCCGCTAAATAATCTAGAATTACTTTATCAAAGTCATCTCCTCCTAAATGTGTATCACCATTAGTTGCTTTTACTTGAAATACTCCTTCACCAAGTTCAAGCACGGTAATATCAAAAGTTCCTCCACCTAAATCATAGACGACTATTGTGTGGGCATGTTTTTTATCCAGTCCATAAGACAAAGCTGCAGCTGTTGGTT
>CAYZAZ010000022.1:11874-16850 GCA_964476545.1 uncultured Gammaproteobacteria bacterium | reverse complement strand
CCTCTGGCCTTCACAATGTCAATGTGACGCTCTAGCCAACTGAGCTAATCGTCCAATATATTTTATCTTATCCTCTATATCTTACTTTTCGACTTAATTCTTCGCTACCCGCCTGCAACTCTTATGCGTAATATTGCGGGCAGATTCACGTGTCATCTCAAAGGACAATTATTAGTGGATACAAGAACCAACGGGACTTGGTTCGACTTCGCTCACCATAAACTTCTCGTCCCGTTATGCGGAACCAACGAGACTTGAACTCGCAACCTTCCCGATGTTACATCGGGGCGCTCTACTAAATATATAGTTTTGCGCGATGGACGAGACTTGAACTCGCAACCTTCGCCGTGACAGGGCGACGCTCTAACCAGTTGAGCTACCACCGCAAATATTTTATACCATAATTTATAACATTCTCCTCAATATTAGATTGGGACACATCTAATCAATTAGGCTATGATTCCAATGTCTTTTTATTATACAAAATAAATTCTCAAAAAACTCACACTTCTTACAATCCGACTTCGATGTATTAATACATCGAAGCAAAATTTACTTATTGAATTAATTAATTTAGAGTACTAATATTGGGTTTATGCTTACTAAGACGGATATAGATAAATTAAAAAAAATATTTACCACGAAAAAAGATTTAAAAAAATATCCGACAATGGATTATTTGGATAAAAAATTTAGAGAAAATAATGAAAGTTTAATTAAACAAATTTTTGAACTACTTGAGGCAAATAATCAGGCCCTTGAAGAAAAATTTGACAAACATACAGAAAATTTGATTAAACAAATCATTGAACTTAATAATGTAGCCCATGAAAGAATCAAAGTTTTTCCTATTTCAGCTTGATTTCTAAGAATTAAAGAGTATATTTAATACTATGAAAATAAAACTTATTGCCAATTGTACAACCACCGCCTCTTAAAGGGAGTGGTTTTATTGTATATTAACCCTCCCAAAAGGAGGGCTTTTTTTTAGAGTCCATTTCCCGATTTAATCGGGATTATGGACTCTTAACCCGCCAGCAATCGCACTTCAACACGTCGAGCGAATAGCGTTGAGCTAAGTGTTGAAGTAAGATGCAGCGGGTAAATATAAATATGTATTCATTTTCAAAACTAATAAATTGTTGCACTACAACTACTCATATTTTATGGGAGGATTTGTAGTGAAATAAAAATTAATAGTTAAATAAAAACCTCCCGAAAGGGAGGATTTTTTTATACTCTCGCTTTCTGAATGAAATGAAGATTAGCGAGAGTAAATCCGTCCGAAGCTTTAGCGAAGGAGGATAGTCTTTGAAAGGAGGTGAAAAATATGTCAGTAGATATAGAAGCTATAAGAGCACAACGAGCGGCCAGCCCAGAATCTCAGGCAAGGAAACTTGCGAGTGTTATTTATCCTGGAGTTCTTAAACCGTATGCTCGAAGTTTCTTTAATAAAGAGAATCTGTGGGAAAGAAGTTTACAAACTAGTATTTTTAATGGTCAACCAATTCAAATGGTTGGGTTTTGGGGAATAGGAGGTAAACAACAACCGGATCAACATGATGAAAAACTACTATCAGAATATGAAGCCATTCGTGAAGGAATAGGCAAGCATTATCCAAAAGGCGCAGACATGATGTTGATATTAGCCGACGCGCATGGACGATTTAATGGATATCAAAATTTTGATGGTTATTTAGGAGCTATAGCCACAAGTGCTAATCAAAAAGGGATTGCCTCAGTGTCCCTTAATGATTTATATAAAGAATGGGAAATTCCATTACCAGACTCTCATCAAGTAATTAATAGACAATCTCAAGAATGGCTGAAATTTAATCAGGGTTTAAAAATGGAACAAGATAATCACTTTCGTAGAGGGAGTCAACGATTAACTCAACTTGTGGAATCTGCAACAAAACATAGCCAAGTTAATATTGCTCCAGAAGACGCAGCTTTTCAATATTGGATGATGAGACGGCAAGAACGAGAACCATTAGCTCATTCATTTCCAAATGCAATTTTACTTGTTAATGGTAGTGAGGATTTGGGAAGAGAAACACTTCCTTTAAATATGCCTCATATGTATATGAAAGTCGGCCCTGTTTGGTTTGCGCATGATTAATTTCATGCATATTATTATTTAGTTTAATCTTATGAACAAACAAAAATCAGTTTGGATCAATGAACTTTCTTGGGCAGATGTAAATTATTATCTCAAGAGAGAAAGTATTGTTATATTACCAGTTGGCAGTACCGAAGAACATGGACTAGCTGGCCCACTTGGCCTTGATAGTTATGCCGCGATTGCTTTGGCTGAAGATGTGGGTAAAAAAACTGGTGTACTAGTCGCTCCACCTTTGTGGTATGGAGACTCAAGTCATCATTTGGGATTTGCCGGAACCATGTCTTTGAAAACATCAACGCTTATTTCCGTGATCGAAGATATAAGCGAAAGCCTCGCGAGAAACGGAGTAAAAAAGATACTTATAATCAACGGACATAAAAGTGCCAATTTGCCAGCCTTACTTTCCGCTGTTAAAAATTTGCATGAGTATAAGTTACCGAAAGTATTTTTTGCAGTGGCTGACCCCATGAAAATCGCCAAAGGCATTGCTTCAAAAATTAAAAACAATATTGAACACCATGTAGGGGAATTAGAAGTCTCTCATGTTTGGTATAAATATCCGCATCTAATAAAAAAGAACAAATTAACTAAAAAGGGGATTAATTATGAGAAAATATTTTCGCAATATTCTCAGTATGATTTATTTGGAAAATCAGGTGAGGTAATTGATATTCCATGGAATAGCTATGAACAAAAAGCCTTTGCACCAGATGGGTCTTTTTCAAATTCATCCCAAGCATCCCCTCAAAAAGGAAAAACATATCATGATTATATGGTAAATGTCCTTGTAAACTTTATAAGTTGGTTAAAAAAATACAAAGGACCGATTGGAAATACAAAAACTCAATTAATTGATTAATCAATTAATTGAGTTTTAATTATTAGTGCCTTTTTTATTAAAAGTTTATATAATAAATCTTATGGATAATAAAATTGACCCAAAATATTTGGATAATCTAAGACATTCATGTGCTCATTTATTAGCCGCGGCCGTAATGGAAATTTGGCCAAAAACAAAAAGAACGATTGGCCCTGCCATCGAAAACGGATTTTATTTTGATTTCGAATTTGAACAACCAATTTCAGAAAAAGATTTTTCCAGAATAGAACAGAAAATGCATGAATTAGTCAAAAACTGGCAAGGCTTTGAAAAATTCGAGCTTGCTCCTGAAAAAGCAAAGAAAGAATATCTAGGCAATCAATATAAACACGAATTAATTGACCTATTTTCCAAAGACGGAGAATTAATTTCTTTTTATAAATCAGGAAATTACTGGGATTTATGTAAGGGAGGACACGTAGACAATCCTAATGAAAATCTAAAACATTTTAAACTCCTTTCAGTCGCCGGCGCCTACTGGCGGGGAAATGAAAAAAATAAAATGCTTACGCGTATTTACGGCACTTGTTTTCCCACCAAAGAAGAACTCAATGCTTATTTAAAAATGATTGAAGAAGCTAAAAAAAGAGACCACCGTAAAATCGGCAAGGAGCTCGAGCTTTTTACAATTAATAACGAAGTCGGTCAGGGAATTACTATCTGGTTGCCCAATGGCTCAGTCATCCGTCGGGAGATTGAAAACTACATGGTAAATGAACAAATAAAATTGGGTTTTAAACATGTCTACAGCCCACATATTGGCCAAAAATCCCTTTGGGAGAAAAGTGGTCACTGGGATTTGTATCGAGAAAAAATGTACTCACCCATGGATGTGGACGGAGTCGAATATTTAGTTAAACCCATGACCTGCCCAATGCATATTCAATCTTTTACCTTTAATCCCAAATCATACCGAGATTTGCCTTACAGAATTGCTGAAATTGGCTCAGTCTATCGCTATGAACAGTCTGGCGAACTTGCCGGGTTACTGCGCGTGCGCGCTTTTACCCAAGATGACGCCCACATATTTTGTACTCTTGAACAAGCAGTCGACGAATTTATCTCCGTTTTTAATTTTATTAATCGTTTATATAAAGTATTTGGATTTTCCAATTATCGAGTACGCCTGGGCATTAGATCCAAAAAGGAAAAATATCTCGGTGAAGATTCACTCTGGGAAAAAGCTCAAGAAAAAGCCATTGAAGCGCTTGATAAGACGGGCGCTGATTATTTTATTTCTGAAGGTGACGCCGCTTTTTACGGACCAAAAGCTGATTTTCTTATCAAAGACGCCCTTGGTCGCGAGTGGCAATGTGGCACGGTTCAAATTGATTTCATGTTGCCCGAACGCTTTAACTTAAAATATGTCGATCACGACGGTCAAGAAAAAACTCCCGTCATGATTCACCGCGCTCCACTGGGATCACTGGAGAGATTTTTGGCAATATTAATCGAACAGTATGCCGGTGCCTTCCCACTTTGGCTTGCCCCAGTCCAAGTAGCTATTATTCCCGTGTCTGAAAAATTTCAAGAATACAGCCAAAAAATTTATGAAATTTTTAAAGAAAAAAATATTCGGGTAAAACTAAATGATGAAAGAGAATCGGTTGGAAAAAAAATTCGTAATTCCACCTTGCAAAAAATTCCTTATATGGTTATAATAGGAGAACGTGAAGTTGCTAAGTATGTCATAGCGAGCGGTTCGGTTTCACTCACCGTAAACTCCGCGAAGCAATCTAAAAATAGGAGCAATGACACTATGTTAATTAGTGTTCGGGCAAGAGATGGTAAAGATTTGGGAATGCTTGAAGTTAATAATTTTATTGAAAATTTAAAAGACAATATTGAGAAATTCGCCTAGAAAATTTTTTCATCGACCGCAAAGGAAGTTTTATTTTATAAATGGCCGAATTGAAGCGCCTACTTTGCGAGTCATCGATAATGAAGGAAAACAAATTGGAGTTTTGTCTC
>CAYZAZ010000022.1:7013-11864 GCA_964476545.1 uncultured Gammaproteobacteria bacterium | reverse complement strand
CTCGATTTGATGCGCTCAAGATTTCCATGGAAAAGGAATTAGACTTAGTTTTAATTGCTCCCCATGCAAGTCCACCAGTTACCAAAATAATTGACTTTAAGAAATTTTTATATCAGGAACAAAAAAAAGAAAAAGAAGCAAAAAAAGGAATTAAAAAAAGTATTACCAAAGATTTGACCATGTCGCTTTTCATCGGACAAGCCGATCTGGATCGCTTAATCAAACGAGGAATTAAATTCCTAACTGAAGGAAATCAACTAAGACTTAACCTCACTTTAAGAGGAAGAGAAATAGGAAAAAAGCAAATGGCTTTTGATTTAATTAAAAAAATTATTACTCAACTGGGAGAAGTCAATGTTTCCAAAGAACCAAGAGTTGAAGGAAGAGTCATTAGAGCAGTAGTTGCCAAGAAAAAATAATAATATGCCAAAACACAAAACTAGAAAATCAGCCGCCAAAAGATTTAAAGTCACTAAAAGTGGCAAAGTTTTGCACCGGTCACAACAACTAAGACATTTGCGTTCTGAAAAAAGTAAATCAAGAATTAGACGCCTTAAACAATTAAAACAGGTCACCGGCACATTTGAAAAAAAGATTAAAAAAATGTTGGCAATTAGATAATACTAATATGGTAAGAATAAAAGGGGGAGTCACAACTCGTAGAAAACATAAAAAAGTTCTTAAACTCGCTAAAGGTTACTGGATGAGCCGTCACAAGCAGTTCAAAAAAGCCAAAGAGGCTGTGCTTCATGCTGGGGAATATGCTTTCAATGGACGCAAACTTAAAAAAAGAGATTTTCGAAGCCTTTGGATAATTCGACTAAACGCCGCCGCCCGCCAATTTGGCCTTACTTATAGTCAATTAATTAATAAACTTGCTATAAAAAAAGTAAGTCTTGATCGAAAAATTTTATCCAAAATTGCAATCGAATATCCCAAAACATTTGAACAAATTGTAAACAAAGTTAAGTAATCTTAGATGTCAAATGTTAAAACTTAAATCCACATGTTAAAACTTCAAATCTAAATATCGAGATTTAGAGATTTGAGATATGGATTTAGATAAATATCTCCCAACAGTAAAAACTTCACTCAATAAAGCTACTAATTTGGAAAACATCGAGACTATTTCTATCGAATATCTCGGTCGCAATGGTGCAATCAACGGACTTCTTCAAGAATTAAAAAATTTACCCTCGGAAAAAAAAAGAGAGTTTGGTCAGAAAGTAAATCAACTTAAAAAGGAAATTGAGAGATTGATTGAGATTAAAAAATTAGAATTAATTGCGCAAGTTGATAAAAACCAGTCTGTAGATATTACCTTACCAGGAAAAAATTTCCCCAAAGGTAGCCTTCATCCCATCACAATCGCCATTGAAGAAATTAACAAAATATTCCAAAAAATCGGCTTTATTAAAGTCACATATCCTGAGGTTGAATGGGATTTTTTTGCTTTTGAATCAGCAAATATTCCTCAAAATCATCCCGCCCGTGACGACGTAGAAACTTCATTTATTGATTTTCCGGCAGATAAAAAATACGGAAAAATGGTTCTTACACCTCATACCACATCTGGTGAAGTTCGTGAAATGTGGCGACTGGGCAAGCCTCCAATTCGAATGATTAATATTTCCAAATGCTACCGACCCAATTGGGACGCTACCCATACGCCCATGTTTCACCAATTTGAAGGGCTTTGTGTGGATAAAAATATTAATATTACTCACCTCAAAGGAACTTTAGATTATTTTGCTAAATCATATTTTGGCGAAGATTGTAAGACGCGACTGAGACCTCATCACTTTCAATTCACTGAACCCTCTTTTGAAGTGGATATTAGTTGTATTATGTGTAAGGGAACCGGGATGATTGTTGAAATCAAGACAGACAACGATTCCGGTCAAGCCGGAATGACAAATAAAACCAAGTGCCGTGTCTGTAAATCTGGTTGGCTGGAACTGGGAGGAACGGGGATGACTCATCCTAATGTCCTTAAAGCCGGAAAAATTGATCCCGCAATTTACACTGGTTGGGCCTTTGGCTTTGGCATTGAACGAGTAATTATGATGAAATATGGTATAGATGATATTAGAAATTATTATTCAGGAGACATTAAGTTTTTAGAACAGTTTTAAAACATAGCACGTAACACATAGCATGTAACATATAGCACGTAACGCAAAATACAAAAGACATAGCACGCAACACATAATATGGAACATTTATTTCAAAAAATGTTACGTGTTACGTGTTACGAGTTACGTAAATAAATGAACATCAAAATTACCCATAACTGGTTATTAGAATATATCGACACTGAGGCGACGCCTTATGATATTCAAAAATATCTTTCGCTTTGTGGCCCGTCGGTTGAGTCGGTAACTAAAATAGGAAACGATTATGTCTATGAAATTGAGATCACTTCCAATCGAGTCGACACGGCTTCAGTCTATGGAATTGCCCGCGAAGCCACCGCAATTTTAAATCGCTTTGGTTTTAAAACAACCCTCAAAAAACCTCAGATTGCTTCGTCGTCCTTCGACAAGACCTCCGAATCGGAGGTCAAGCTCAGGATTTCTCGCAATGACATAGCGCTAAATATTAAAGACGACAAAAAACTTTGTAAAAGAATTTTGGCAATTGTTTTGGATAACGTAAGCGTCAAACCAACCCCAAAATATATTTCCGAAAGACTCGAGGCTGTTGGTATTCGTTCTCTAAACAATCTTGTGGATATCACAAACTACATCATGGTTGAAATCGGCCACCCCACTCACGTTTTTGATTATGACCGGATTAAAACTCACCAATTAATCCTTCGGCAAGCTCAGGACAAAGAAGAAATTATAACTTTAGACAATAAAAAATATAATTTATGCCCGCAAGATATTATTATCGACGATGGCACCGGCCAAGTAATTGACCTGCCTGGAATCATGGGAACTGCCAATAGCGTCGTCACCGCTAATACCAAAAAAATAATTTTTTTTATTGAGTCCAATGACGCCAAAGCAATTCGCCAAAGCTCAATGAAATATGGAATCAGAACCATGGCCGCCACTATCAATGATAAAAGCCCAGATCCTGAAACGGCAAAATTAGCCCTACTTCGCGGAATTGAACTTTACCAAAAATTAACTGGCGCCAAAATTGCCAGCCAGCTAATTGATATCTATCCAAACCCAATACCTCCAAAAAAAGTGAATATTTCATTTGCAGACATTGATAGAATTATCGGCATTAAAATTCCTGAAAAAGATATTCTCAAATTCCTTTCTGATCTGGAGTTTAATTACCATCGTGATCACGATCGTAAATCAATGGTAACTTTGGATGTTCCACCATATAGAAGAAATGATATTAATATCAAAGAAGATATTATCGAAGAAGTGGCGCGAATTTATGGCTATCATAATTTGCCCAGTATTTTACAACAACCTGCTTATGTCGCCCAACCAAAAGAAGATGAAAAATTATTTGAATACCAAACAAAAATTAAATATTTTCTTAAGCATTTAGGTCTTAATGAAATCATGAACTATTCGATGATTTCTAAAAAAATGATTTTGGACTTTGATTTGGATCCTCAAGAGCATCTGCGAGTGACAAACTCGCTTTCGGCTGATATTGAATTTTTAAGAACTCATCTTACCCCTTCATTTGTCAAAAATATCAAAGAAAATGAAGGAAAAACTAAAGAAATTAAGATTTTTGAAGTCGCCAAAACTTACAAAATTATTAAAGGACAATTACCTGAAGAAAAATTTAAATTAGGAATTTGTGTTAACACTAATTATTTTGAACTAAAGGGAATTATTGATGCTCTGCTTGCCGAATTAAATATTGAAAACTACGAAATAATAAAAGGGGAAAGCGGAATTTTTGCCAAAGATATTCAAGGAAAAATATTTGTTGGTAAAACTAAACTCGGAGAATTTGGTAAATTGAATGCCAAATATCAAAATAAGGCTGAATTGAAATCAGAGGTCTTCTTCGTTGTTTTTGATTTTGAGACGCTTATTAATAATGCCAAATTACTTTCACCGTATAAAAAAAGTAATCCCTATTCTGTAATTAAATTAGATTTAACTATAGACACTAACCCCAAAAAAACATTTTTGGAATTGAAAAAAGAAGCCTTCGCCACCTCCAAACTTTTGCAAAAAATAGAGTTAATTTCCATATACAAAGGTAAGCTTTCTTTAAGATTTTATTTTAATTCCGCGAATGAAAATATTACCGAGGAAGAAGGCTTAATTGAATTAGAAAAAATAAGAAATAAAATTATTTAGCCAAAAGATTGCCACGTCGCTACTCCTGCCGAAGGCATCCCTTCGGGGCTCGCAATGACACTATAATTGTTGTATATTTTATTTAAGTAAATTATTTTATGTCAATGAGAGAAGAGAACGAAGTGATCAACATAACAATCTCATATATCTCCTATGTCATTGCGAGGATCCAGGCAAAATTAGGAGACGAAGCAATCTCATATGAAAAAATATTACTGCGTTTACATTATAACGAACATCCATAATACTGTTTTATATACAGGGATAACTAATAACTTGGTTGCCAGAATTTATTATCATAAAAATAAATTAGTCTCATCATTTAGTAGTAAATATAACTTAAATAAATTAGTTTATTACGAAATATTTGAAGATATTAATCTTGCTATTAAAAGAGAAAAACAAATAAAAGCAGGAAATAGAAAAAGAAAAATAAATCTGATTTTAAAATTCAACCCTCATTGGGAAGACTTATACAGTAGTCTTTCTTAATTAATAGGATTGCTTCCCCCGATTTAATCGGGGTCGCAATGACATTTATTAATCTAAAACAACATAT
>CAYZAZ010000022.1:0-6913 GCA_964476545.1 uncultured Gammaproteobacteria bacterium | reverse complement strand
TGGTAGTATTGGTCGGATTGGTAGTATTGGTCGGATTGGTAGTATTGGTCGGATTGGTAGTATTGGTCGGATTTGTAGTATTGGTCGGATTGATAGTATTTAATTATGGTGTCTGTGTCGTAATTGGAGTTACTGTCGGTGACGCTTCATTCCACGGCTTGTTCACCCCGAATTTAATTGAAGAGTCACCAGTTTTATCTTTCTCATTCACGGCCACAACTTTCAGCTCATAGACCCCATCGTCTAAATGAATTGATTCATTAACTTCTTTCTTATCTTCATTAAAATTTTTAATCTCACTATTATTTATAAAAACCTTAACATTTTTTAAAGCCACCATCGAAATTATTTTCACTTTAATATTAACGTCATTAGAGCTTACTGTCGTCTCATTTGATGGTTCTTTTATCGAAACAATGACGCTCTCGGCCGAATTATCTGAAATTTCGGTCGGTGGGTGATACTTATCATCTTTTTGCTCCTTTGCCCAAGCATCAATTGCTTCTTGCCAGCGATTCTTGCCATCAACCGATACCGGATCATCCTCAGTAAATTGAATAAAATCTTTTTCCTCATAATTGCCCGATTTTATTTCTACATCATTGGCCAATTTGCCATTACTTTTGGAAATTCTTAATTTTTTATAAAATTGGGCAACATCTTTAGGCTCTGTCCCTTCGATAAAATATTCGCTACGCGTCGAAGCGCCATCTTTAGGCAAACCACCTAAATAAGAATCAATTGTCACGGCTTTCACTTTGCTCGGAATTTCCATTAAACCATCTTTTATGGTAATTTTTTTGGAAAAACTAGGATTTAAAATACGAGTCATTATTCGATAGAAAATAGAGGAGGCACCGGTCGCTCCTGAGGCAATTTTAGCATTCATGGGTGAGTTATCGTTATTTCCGGCCCAGACGCCAACCGTCACATCTTTAGTATAGCCAACCGCCCAGTTATCCCGCTTATCATCACTTGTCCCAGTTTTCACAGCAACCGTTCTTCCGGGAATATTCAAATAAGAACTCGCGCCAAACTCTTCCATCCGGGCATTATTATCCGCTAAAATATGAGAAATTAAAAAAGCCACTTCTGGATTCAAAACTTTTTTTTCTTTAATACGATTTTTTTTAAAAATTTTACTACCATTAAACTCTGTAATTTCACTGATAGCCGAAATATCCCGTTTTAAACCCCCCGCACCAAAGACCGAGAAAGCCGATGTTAAATCCAAAAGAGTTGTTTCCCCACCACCTAAAGTAATTGACAAACCAAATCTTTTTAAATTAGCTTCTGTCGGAGCAAACTGAGTAAGACCCATATCACTGGCTTTTTGTAAAAAATTAGAAACACCAATCATTCCAATCATTTTTACCGCCGGAATATTAAAAGAATTACCTAAGGCAAATCGAATTTGCACTGGTCCACGAAATTTGCCATCATAGTTTACCGGTACATATGGCTTCTCTGTCTGAGAATAACCAAACTCAGTTTTTACATCCATAAGAACGGTTGAAGGAGTATAACCCTTTTCAAAAGCGGTCGCATAAGTAATTGCTTTCACAGTGGATCCAGGCTGACGCAAACCTAAAGCCGCATTGAACTTGCCAAATTTATCATCGTTATAATCATAGGAACCAACCATGGCCAAGATATCTCCGGTTTTAGTGTCAAGAATTATTACCGCCGCATTGGTCGCATTATAACCTTTGAGTTTTTCGATTTCTTCTTTAACAATTTTTTCAGCTTCAACTTGAACTGGAAGGGAGAGTGAAGTTTTTATTTTTATTCCTTGATCAATGATTTTACTCCCATATTCTTTTTCAATTAAATTCTTGACATAAAAAACAAAGTGGGGGGCATTAATCGCCAAATGAGGGGTTGAAAATTTATACTGCTCTAATTCCTTTAAAGATTTTTTTTCTTGCTCAATCGTAATATATTTATCCTCACGCATCCGCCGCAAGACATCTTTAGTTCGCCCTCGCCAAGCGGCAGTTGAACCAATAAAAGGGGAGTAGTAGGTGGGATTTTGGGGAAGACCAGCTAATATAGCCGACTCAGTCAGAGTCAAATCCTTGGGTTCTTTATCAAAGTATCCCTTAGTCGCCGAACCCACGCCCCAATAAGTACCTCCATAGGGCGCTTCATTCAGATACATTTCAAGAATTTGATCTTTGGTATATTTTTTTTCCACTGAAATCGCCAAAATAACTTCTTTAATTTTGCGACTCCAGCGCCGGCCAGAATCCAAAAGAACATTTTTAATTAACTGCTGAGTAATAGTCGATCCTCCTTCAAATCTCCCTTTAGTAAAAATTCTCAAAAATCCTCGAATAATACCAATTTGGGAAAATCCCTGATGGTTATAAAAATCTTTATCTTCAATAGCAATTGTCGCTTTTTGCAAATATTTAGCCACATTATTAATACTTACCGGAACGCGATTTTTGTCTTTATACATATCATAAAGCACCTCGTTATCACGATCATAAAAAACAGTCGAATTACCAGTAGATTGACTAAGTTTTCCTGGGGAAGGAAGATCGCGACCATACCAAGCAAATAAAATAAACGAAAGTAAAAAACCAAAAATAAGTGCTCCAAAAATAAAAATTACTGAATAAAGAATAATTTTTTGTTTTAAATATTCCTTACGAACCGACTGCCGGCGGGAGATATACATAAATTAAGTATAGCAAAAAATTCATGCAAGACCACTCCGGGGGTGGAAAAGATTGCTATTAATGAATAATTAGTGTAATAATAATAAGTAATGGGCAAAAAGATTGATGCAAAAATCATAAAAAAAATTTTGCTTTGTATTTTCAGTGGGGGAGTTGTTTTTTCTTTTTTACTTAACATATACTTTATTTTTCTTGCAAAAAAATTACCACTTATTCCAAAGACAGATTTAGCTTCAACGAAAGTTTTAAAAATTATTGATGGCGACACTTTCGATACTGCAAACGGGGAAAGAATTAGACTCTATGAAATTAACGCCCCAGAAAATCCCAATGAGTGCATGGGCGAGGATGCCAAAAACAGACTCGAAAATCTATTACAAGACAAAACTATTTCTTTGGAAAAATTTGGAAAAGATAACTTTGGCCGAACACTTGCCCATGTCTATCAAGGCACACTTTTTATTAATGAAATTTTAGTTGAAGAAGGACTAGCATATTTTGAAAAAGGAAAAGTCCAAAATCCCAAATCACTCCAAATTGAGCAAACCGAAAATAAAGCCAAATTAGCCAGTCGAGGAGTTTGGTCATCACTTTGCCAAACCAAAAAAGACGGCTGTATTATCAAAGGTAACTACCGCTCCGCCGACAATACCCGCATTTATCACACACCCGATTGCTATAACTATGATAAAATTACCATTAAGCCCGGCACAACTGATCGCTGGTTTTGCAGCGAAAGTGAGGCGATCACCGCTGGATTTAGAAAGTCAAGGGATTGCCCGAAATAGTGGTTAGTGATTAGTGGTTAGTAGTTAGTGACTAGTGATTAGTGGTTAGTTCTGAGAAAAAAGGTTAATGGTTGCTTGTTACTAGTAAGTAGTCATTCTGGCTCCGTCCAGAATCGTAGTTTAAACAACGATCCTGGATAATCCTTCGACAGGCTCAGGATTACCAGGATGACTAATGCTACGTGCTACGTGTTACGTGCTATGTGGTTAGTGGTTAGTAGTTAATGGTTAGTAAAAAAACCTATGAAAATATTTGGCAAAAAAATAAAACATGAAGCAATTTGGAAAGTAATCATTATTACCTCTTCTATTTTACTAATATTAACATCTTTAGCGCCAGCGTTTTTGATGAGATAAACATTTAATTTAAAAACATGGATTTAGTAACTTCCGTCACTTCGCTTCCTAAAACCTCATCAATTACCTTTAATAAACTCAAATCCCTTAACCTCAACACCTACTTTGATTTGCTTAATTATTTTCCCTTTCGCTATGAAGATTATTCACTCATCAAACCCATCAATCAACTTCAACCTGGAGAAATTGCCACCGTCATTGGCCATGTCACGGAAGCCAAATTTCAAATGACAAGAACAAGATTGAAACTCCAGATCTTTACCATATCCGATATGTTTGGCCAGATAGAGGTTGGCTTTTTTAATCAACCTTACCTTTTACGTCTAATTAAAAAAGGAATGATACTAAGCGTCAGTGGCGAAGTAGAAAGATATGGTCGAAAACTCAGTCTTAAACCGCGCGAGTATGAAATTGGGGGCAAAAAAATTCACACTGGTCAAATCATTCCAATTTATTCCGAAAAAAAAGCTCTCTCCACCAAAACTCTTCGAGAAAAAATCCACTATCTTGTATCCGAAATATTACCATTGAAATCACGATCGGAAATCAATGGTAATGAGATTGAATTTTTACCGAAGGAAATAATTAATTTTAATAATTTAATTGCGGAAAAGGATGCTTATCAAAATATTCATTTTCCAAAAAATTATTCGTGGCTTGAAAGTGCAAGAAAGCGCCTGGCTTTTGATGAGTTATTTTCTATTCAGCTCGCCACTGCTCAAATAAAAAAAGACTGGCAAAATGCCAAAGCCGGAAATTCTTTCGAAATTAATAACAAAATAAATTTAGCCCTTGAAGATTTTATAAAAAAACTTCCCTTTACTTTGACCCAAGCCCAAAAAAAATGTTTAAGTGAAATTCTTGAAGATTCAAAAAAAAACCAAGCCATGAACAGACTTCTTCAGGGAGACGTTGGCTCCGGAAAAACTGTTATCGCCGCCATTACCGCCTATCTTGCCAAACTCAATGACTATCAAACACTACTGATGGCGCCAACCGAAATCTTAGCCCAACAGCACTACCAGTCTTTTATCAAATTATTTAATTCACAACTTAAAATCACGCTAATTACCAGCTCACAAACAATTTCTAATTTAAAATTTCAAATTGAAAATTCTCAAGTCATTATTGGCACCCAGGCACTTTTAAATAAAAAAATTAATTTAAAAAAAATTGGTCTGGTCATCGTCGATGAGCAACACCGCTTTGGAGTAAGACAAAGAGCCCAACTCAAAGAAAAAGGGATCAACCCCCATCTTTTATCCATGACCGCCACCCCAATTCCTCGCACTGTCGCCCTCACACTTTATGGCGAACTAGATATCTCGTATCTTAATGAAATGCCAGTAGGCCGAATACCTATTAAATCATATCTTGTCCCCAAACATAAAAGACTCGCCAGCTACGAATGGTTAAAAAAACAATTAAGTACCAATAAAACTCAAGCCTTTATCGTTTGTCCTTTAATTGAAGAGTCAGAAATTGAAACCATGAAATCGGTCAAAGCCGTAAAAAAAGAATATGAATATCTGAGTCATCAAATATTTACAAAAAATACAATTGGGCTTTTACATGGAAAAATGAAGTCGACTGAGAAAACTAAAATTATGGAAGATTTTAAAAATAAAAAAATTGATATCTTGGTTAGCACCTCAGTCGTTGAGGTCGGTATTGATATTCCCAATGCCACAGTAATTATTATTGAAGGCGCTGAACGCTATGGACTCGCCCAACTCCATCAACTGCGAGGTCGAGTCGGCCGAAGCAATCTGCAATCTTTTTGCCTCGTCTTCACTGAAAATGAATCAGAGATAATTAAAAAGCGACTGACCTATTTTACCCAACACAATCTAGGCAACGAACTCGCCCAATATGATTTGGAAAATCGGGGATCGGGAGAAATATTTGGAATTAAACAACACGGCTATTCTGATCTAAAAATTGCTTCTTTAGCCGACTCAGTCTTAATCGAAAAAACAAAAAAAGCTGTCAAATATTTTCAGTCTAAATATGAAGTTAAAAACTTTCCTAACTTAGCCAATAGACTAAATGAATATCAAATGACGCAAATAGCAAAAGATTAGTGATTAGTGGTTAGTGAATAGTAGCTAGTTAAAAATTGACTAAAAATTTTTATCTTTTTATTGTATAATAACTATTAGATATTAACCATTAGCTATTAACCTATGACACCACTACCAAAGAGCAAACATTCTACCCGAAGAAAAGGCGTCAGAATTGCCACAAAAACACTAAAATTTTCTAATCTAGTAAAATGCCAGAACTGTGGAAAACCCAAACTTCCACATCGCATCTGCAAACATTGTGCTAAATAATGGACCCACGCCACCAAATCAGAATTAATACGATTCAAAATCTCTTCGCTTATAGTTTTGATTTAAAAAACAATCTTCCTTTTACTCAAGATGAGCTATCTAAATTAGTCATTAAAAACTTAAAATCAATCGACAAATTAATTGTAAAAAATGCCGGAAAATTTCCCATTAATAAAATTGGGAAAATCGACCTGGCCATTTTACGATTGGCAATTTATGAACTTACAATTGACCCAACCCAGCCCAAAAAAGTTGTCATTAATGAAGCGGTTGAATTGGCTAAAGAAATGGCCGGGGAGCGCTCATTCGCTTTTATCAATGGAGTCTTGGGAAAAATTGTCAAATAAAAAACGTAGCACATAACATGTAGCATGTAACATGAAACAAATAACCATTAGCCATTAGTCATTAACATCCTATGTCAAAATACGAACCATTGTTAAAAAAATTAAATCTCTCTTTTAATAATCAAGAAATCTTGGAAAATGCCTTTATCCACCGTTCATATCTTAATGAACACAAAAAATTTCATTTACCCTCAAATGAAAAATTAGAATTTTTGGGCGATAGTGTCCTTTCTTTAGTAACGACAATTTTTCTCTATCGCAACTATCCGCTTTTGGATGAAGGTAATTACACCGATATCAAAGCCTCAATCGTCCGCACTGAAAGCTTAGCTGAAGTTGGGAAAAAAATAGAACTCGGCGATTATTTATACTTATCAAAGGGGGAACAGTTGCAATCT
>CAYZAZ010000021.1:12061-17115 GCA_964476545.1 uncultured Gammaproteobacteria bacterium | reverse complement strand
CTGTTGAATCAGAAGTTAAGACATAACCGGTTGATGGAGAAGTTGTTAACTTAAACCCAGTCATTTGAGTAGTACCTGCAACATCAAGTTTTTGAGAGGGGGAAGTGGTGCCAACTCCTAAATTTCCAGATTCATTAATGATTAGTCTGGTATATAGATCTGTTTCTCCACCGGTACGGAATTGAATAACACTTGCCGAACCGGTAGCTTGAAGTAGAATATCTCCTCCGGTTATATCTGGATGACCAGATTGGAGGATTAATGTATTGGCGCTTCCGATTTTAAAATTTCCACTTTGGTATGAGGATAAAATTTGAGGTGAGGCAGTTGCAATTAAAAGATCGCCATTAGAATTAATGTAGGGGATATTTGATTTACCTGTTCCGAGTGGTAAGCCCTGAAGTGTTTCAGAATTAATAGCATAGCCAACATTGGCAATTGGTTGGCGGGGAGTCATTTCGGCATCAGAACCAATTTTAACTCCTAAATATACATTGGCATTTTGGCTAAATATATCATCAGGAATTTGAGTTTGACCGGCATTACAAACAGTTGTATCGCCAATTAAAGCATTTAAAACACCGTCTTGATCAGGAGTGATGCCAGTTACGCCGGTACAGCTGTAAGTATAAATTGGTGTTCCACCAGTTGCGATATTATATAAATTAAAAACTACATCTGTCTCGGTAATAATTGGGTTGCCGAGAGAATCTGTTAAGCGACCTTGAAATGAAAGCATCCGGCCAGTACTTACAGGGTTGGCTGGGTAAGCAAAAGGACGTTCTACCTGTAGAAAAAATCTCTGATAGATACCAGTACCAAGAGTAGATATAAAAAGAAATAAAAGAAATAGAGCGATGTAGCGATTAATGTTGTAACTTGTAACTTGTAACTTGTAACTGGTGAATTTTGATTTAAGATCAGTAATTTTTTTTACTAAATTAGTTACTATATATATGGGGTTAGAATTTTTTATGGCTTTAGGTTCGACTGATTCAGTATGAGTTGAGGTTGGTGATGGGTTGGTGATTTCAAGCTTCTGGAGTTGATTAGCAATTTCATCTTTTAACTGCTTAAAAACATTATTTTTAATATATCCTCGTTCGTAAGCCCAAGCTATGAATTTATCCACAGAGGACAATTTTCTAAAAATCAAATCAGCAGACTCTTCACGTTCGCGAAGATTTAGTATATATTTTTTGATTTTGCTTTGATTGAGATTAATCATCTAAAAATAAATTTTCTTTTAAATAGAAAAACTTTTAGCGGGATCAGTCCATTCACGAAACGTGTTTAAGGCAATTTTTAGGCTTTGTATAGCCTTTTTTAATACAGTAATCATATATTTATGAAATAATTAATAATTCTCGAACATCATTCAGATAATTAGTAATAGTGATATGGTCAATATTCATACTCATCAGATGAGATTGAAACTGTTTTAAAATACCATCATAGGATGATTCAGGCAAAGTTATTTCATTATTTGTATTAATTATATTGGTAACTTTCTTTGCGGGGTTTTGTTTTAACCAGCCTTGGGAAATACAAAAAGAACAAAATTTTCGGATTGCTGATAGGCGACGATTAATAGTTCTTAATGGTAAACTATTCTCAATTAAATACAATTTATAATCTGAGACAACTTCAATTGTTAAATACGTGGAGATTAATGGAAATGCGTCCAAAGTAACTGAAACTGACGGATGGCTGATATGATTTTTTATGTAGAAAGCAAACCAGCCTGAAAAGTGACGAAAATCAGATAGATAATTTTTTAATGTTGGAGTAGAAACATTTTCCGCAAGCAAATATTTCTTAAATAGGGCTTCATAATTATAAAGATTATACTCATTAGTCATCATAATTCATACTATTATAATGTCAATACGTTTGTCAAGAGGTATTTATAGTATATTTTGATATAGTTAGCTTAATATTAAAAATTTATTAAATAATAACTTATAATTAAATTTATTTAAATTTACTAGAATAACCGCAGAAAATACTTACTTACTTATATATATCAAAAAGCATCAGATGACTTATAGTTTATTAAGTAAATATTTTCACAAAGATAGTAATTTAAAAGTAAATATAAAAATTGTAGTAATTGGAGTGAATTATTTTTAATTTTTTTTAAAACAAAAATAATAATAATCCTAAAATGATGTATGGCCTAGTATATATTTGATTACCTTAGAAGATGTTTTGGCAAAGTTAATTCTTGAGTGCTAAATTGAATATATTTATATCTAGCTTGTAGTGCAGACCCATTGATAAATAAAGTAAAGCTTGACAGGTGAAGGGTAATAATCTACTATGAAAATAGGCTAATTTACGAAATATAGTTATGAGAAAATTTTTATTAATTTTAATATTGATATTTTTATCTTTATTGGTTTTTACTTTATTTTTCTGGTTTGAAGAAATAAATTTATTTAAAATTAAAGCGGATGTTTCTCAGGCCTCTTTTTCTATAGAAAATTCATATTTATTTACGACTCCACTGCGAGCTGAGGCGTCAGGGCAAGAAAAAATTAGAGTTACCATTTTTGTCTTAAATAATCAGGGATTAGGCGTTTTAGGCAAGAGCGTATCAATAAGCCCAAATTCAAATATTAAAACAGATGTTATTCAAGGAAACACAGATCAATTTGGGAAAGCGGTATTTGATGTTTCATCTACTATTAAAGGAGAATATTATCTAGAAGTGGTCGTTGAGAATGCAAAATTAAATCAGCAAGCACATCTTACCTTTTATTAATTATCATCAATTTATTTTCTTCTTCAAGTAGGGCAAAGTTTTCTCTTAAAATTAAGGAACGATTTTTGGCAATTATGTGTGGTTGAAAGAAATGGCGAAGAAAATAGCCAGCAAGAATAATTATTTGTAAAATTATTATTATTTCAATGAAATGTGGTTGTAATAGTAAAAATAAGTAATTAAATAATTTAATAATTATCATCCAAGTGGGGTGAACTATTAAATTTAAGGTAGTGCTTTTTCCTGATGGAGAATCAGAATAGTAAGTTTGGGCAAAAAAGCGATATTTTTGAGGATTTTCTGATGGAAGCGAAATAGAAAAATTACCTTGACTATCAGATTTAATATTAAGTTGAGGAATTGAAAAAGCATAAATTGGCTTAATAAGTTGGAAGATTGAAGATTGAAGATTGAAGTGGGATGAATTTTTTGTAAACATTGATAAATTAACATTAGAATTTGGCACTGTTTGACCAGATAGAATTACCTCATCGCCAACAAAGTATTCTCCGGTTGAAGTAGGATTTAATGAAAGTGTTGGAGAAAGGATAATTGGTCCAATATTGACGTTGCGATTAGTGGGAAATGGGGGAAGGCAGGTAGGTGAAGAATAACGGCCAAATTGGTCTTGCATAGTGAGACAGGCTTCACGAGGTGAAAATGGAGAAAAGTGATTTTTAAATTCAAATAGGCCCTTATTATCAGCATAAATTTGGTCATAGATTCCTATTCCTTCAATTGTTACTAAAGCTGATGGAGAAGCATAGCCCCAAAGTGTAAAATAATACTCTCCAAGGGATAATGAAACAAAGGTATTTTCTGGTTGATAAGAGTGAGCACTAATTACTTGGCCAGATGAAGAGTGAGTAGTCAGTAGATAGTAGCTGGAAGATAGAAGATAGGAGATTAGAAATAATATAAAAAAAAATTTCTTCATAAATTCATCTTACTCTCTTTTGTTTAGTTTTTCTTTTAACTTCTGAATTTCTTTTCTTTCTTTTTTTATTTTCTTTAACAAGAATTTTTTTATAAAAATTATTTATAGTAAGTAGGGTGATTATTAAGGCTAAGGTAATAATAATCATCATTCTCCATGGGAAAACCCAGACATAAATATTCCGAGTTAGACTTTGATTTTTATCTCCATAATAAAAAAATAAAGTAAGTTTATATCTTCCAAACATCCATTTTTTACCAATAGTATTGTTGTAATTTCGGGCAACATCAGGAAAAATATTGTATTCTTTTATTTTTTCTTGATTAATTATTGATCCAAACATATTTGAGAGCGTAATGGTTCCTTTTGGGCGAATATGATAATCACTACGGTTTAAAATTTCAGTTTCAAGATTAATCGGTCCATATTCATAAAAATTATTACTAAAAAAACGAGAGATTAAAGCGCTTTCATTAATTGGTCCGGCAACTTTTATATAAATCAATGCGGCAATTCGGGAGACAACTCCAGTGCCATTTGTGTTTATTTGAGGAGAATAATAATTGGGTTCAAAGTAAATTGCAATGTAACGTCCGCCTGGTCGAGCTGATTTAGGAACTACTATTTTAGTTTGAAAAGCTACTTTGTCATTGGCGGCAATCGCCATTTTATCAAAGGGTAATTCAAACCAGCTTGAGGCAGAAAAACGAGGTGATGCTTGAACAGCATCTTCAATAATTCGAGGCTTGCCTTCGATATTATCAACAATAAAATCAGCCACTTTAATAAAACCATAAGTAGGTGAATTACCCATATTAAAAAAACGAACGTTAACTGCAGTTGAATCGCCTGGATTGACTGTAATTTCTTGGCGAGCCGGGGCGACAAGAAGGGGGAGCGTTGTCTGAGCATTAACTGGCGTAACACATAACACGTAACACGTAACAAAAAACAAAAATAAAAAAATTTTTACAAATTTAAAAATGTTATATGTTATGTGTTTCATGTTATGTAATTAAAATGTTGCTGTGGCTGTATATTTAACTTTATTAAAATAAAACCCGGCTGGCTGAGTACCTGAAATTGCTAAGCGATAACAGGCATATATTTGACTTGAGGCAACTTGTCCGGTATTAGTCATAATAGTTGCTTTAGTTTCTGATGCTTCTTGATCAGCGATTTGACGCGCACAAAAGGTACCGGTCGTACAGGTAGTTTCGGCGGTTTTTCCATCATAATCCCATACTGCATCAGTACCACTTAAATCTTGAAGAGAAAGACCAAGTCCGTGATATGTTGACGCTGATGTCCAATCACGTGCAGTTGCTTCAGTGCAGGCAGTGTCACCGC
>CAYZAZ010000021.1:0-12051 GCA_964476545.1 uncultured Gammaproteobacteria bacterium | reverse complement strand
TCTTGAATACAGTTAATTGATTCTCCAGCCGATGCGCCAGAGCATGCGTTTCCATCTCGGCCCATTTGATCATTTTCTTCAATTTTTACAGTATAGCCACCATCAGCATTGGTTGACGTTGTAAGAGTTTGAGCGGCTTCAAAAAAAGAGTTGGTCGAAGATAAAGTACCCCAAGGGACCGATGTGGCCGTAGTTGTAATATCTACGGCTTGCCCACATGCGGTAGTGCCAATATTAACGGCGCCAATGGCAAATGATAAGGTTTCGTCAACTGTGGCGGAAACTAAAATCGCTTCAACCGGAGCTGTTTTAACATCGACCTGATCTAAGGTACTGTCAGTACCGTCACGAGTTTTTATATTTATTGTATATATATCAGATGTGCCTTGAGTATGGCCAGAAGAAATAGGAGCAGGATTAATTAATTTTTTATTTGCATCGCCAATTGTAACAGTAATGGTTGCTCCGGCGGTACATGTATTTGTGCCTCGATTAATTAAAAGAGTGTGATCAGAAGATGAATCTCCGGCCGTGACACTAGCGATTGTCCAATTATTATCACAGCCTGAACTAGAAATCGAAACATTGGTTGTTCCAATGGCTAAATTACCACCGAGATCAAATCCATTAGTGGCAACAGTGGAAGCAGAATCTGGCATACCGTCATTTGTTTTTCCAGTTATATCAATTGCTGGAATAGTTATTAATATATCTCCATCTGAGGGGATAGCATTAGTAGTAGTAAAAACAAGAGTATGAGTTGCTGACTGAGTTGCGATTACATAATCGCTTCCACTTCCAGTAAGGGCAGAAATTAAAGGAGGAGTAAGGTTAAGTAAGGTTGTCCCAATACCGATATTAGCAATTGTATAAGTTGTTTGTGAAGAGCAACCATCTAGATTACCACCGGAAAAACAAATAACGTCATTAGGAAAGAGATGATTTGTATTAGAGTCACCATCTGCTGAAATTATAATTGATGAGGTTCCACTGGAGGCATTGTTTGCATGTGAGCGAAATGAATATCGAGAGTTACTTAATGTGTCTGAAGCTGATGTCAATGTCTCGGCAGATATTGAGCTAGATTTTGCACAAAGATAAAAGAAATAAATCATTGAAAAAAATATTGCAAAAATAATAAGTAGTTTATGGTAAAATTTACCCTTTATAATCATTAAATCAGAATAGTATTTTTTCATATTTATGTCAAGCTTATATATAGAGTTTGTTTTGCTACTTGACATATTATTTTCCGTCTGTTAAATTAATATCAATATGGCGATTAAAGAAAGACGAACGAAAATATTACTTTTACTTTATTTATTATCGTTAGGTGAATTTTCTCCTGTAATAGTGGATGAAAGAGTTCAAAAAATATTTGATCTTACTTTTAATCAAAAAACAAAAGGAACTATTTCTGGGATGATGAAGGAGGGACTTATTGAAAAATATTCTTCTGTCATTGCGAGCGAAGCGAAGCAATCTCAATTAAAAGAGATTGCCACGTTGACTTCGTCTCCTCGCAATGACAATTCATATTCTTTAACAAAAAAAGGTTTTTATCGCTTATGTTTAGAATTCCCATTTTTTAGATACCTTATTGATCAATGGGATGGTAAATGGAGAGTGCTTTCATATGAAATTCCAGAAAAAAAAAGAGATCTTCGAGATAAATTACGACGTAAAGTAGCCTGTTGGGGACTTGGCCCTTGGCATCGCTCATTTTGGCTAACACCTCATCCGATTATTGAAGACTTAAAAAATTTAATTTCTCAAAAAGAAGAAGAAAAATATGTCCAGGCGTTTGAAGCCGATCATGTATTTGGTGATAGAAATATTTTAATTGAAAAGGTTTGGGCAAAAGCTCAATTAGAAAAAAAATATCGAGAGATGTTTAAAAAATGGCATGATATTTTAGCGCTTGATGGGGATAAAGTAGACAAATTACAGAAAGTAGTGAATGAATATATTACTTTGTTACGTTTGGATCCAGGATTGCCAAAAGAACTTCTAACAACAAGTTGGATTGGTTTTGAAGCCTACAATATATTTAAGGAAATAAAAGGTATACTACTTACCTAAGCTCAAATCTTAAATGTCAAATGTCAAATCAATGTCAAAATTGAAAATCTAGATACATAGAAAGATTTGAGTTATGGATTTAACATTTAACATTTGAGTTTTAACATTAGGGGAAAGTAAACACAACATCTCCATCAATATCCGTTCGTCTTATTTTAATATTCAGGGCTTTTAAGGTTTCTAAAACTTCTTGATTAGGGTGACCGAATGAATTATTTTTTCCAACACTTATCACTGCAACCCTTGGTTTTGCTAATTGTAAAATTTTTTTACTTAGTCCACTTTTTGAGCCATGATGGGGAATTTTTAAGATATCAATATTAAAAACATTATTAAGTTTTATTTGATTCAAAATAGTGCTTGATGCATCTCCAGTAAACAAAGCCTTAAAGACTTGTTTGGGATTTGTTGAAAGATTTTCCAATAAAAAAATTATTGAGTTATCATTCTCATGGATCTGTTTTCCATTAGTTGGCCAATAAAATGTGAGTTTGTTATTTAATAAAATTAAGGTATGGCCAGCAGTGAGGTATTGAACTTTAGTTTTTTTTGTAATTTTATCTAGTAATGCTTGAAAAGAAGGAGTGTTATTTCCACGGGAGTTAATAAATAAGTTAATTTGATAGCGATCGATTAAATAACTAAATCCCCCATAGTGGTCTTTATGATGATGGGTAAGGATTGCTAGTTCAATCGTTCGATCATAAAAGGGCATATATTTACCCAGACAAGCAAGGATTTTATTATTTGGCCCAGAATCAATAAGGATGTCGATTTTGTTTTTTATTCTGATATATGTAGCGTCACCTTGACCAACATCGCAAAAAACAATTTTAGTAGCGGTATTTAAAGAATAAAAAAAAATTAACCCTAAAATTATTACAGTAGAAAAAATGCAAGTTGCAATTAACTCTCTCTTTTTAAAGGGATTATCAAACATTTTAAAATTTAAAAAAGCCAAAGGGAATTTTGGCTAATATTTCAATGACCCAAACCATATAGGTCAATAATCCATAACAAATATAGGCGGGAATTAAACCAAAGATATAGTGTATCTTTCCTAAAAAAGCTGTTAAGAAGCCAAAAATCATTAATGGACTAATAAACCAAGCAACTAATATATTGGAAAGAAGTGAGATGAGTGAAATTTGTTTGAAGTATAAAAAGATAATGGGAGTGGTAAAAATTTGGGCGGCAAGGGATAGATGAAGTTGATCGATAAAATAATTTCTTTTTATTTTTGGCCCAAAAATAATAATTCCAAGAGTTGCCCCATATGAGAGTTGAAGTGAAATTGTGGTTAGCCAATCTGGCCAGAAAATTGCAATAAAGATAATGGACAGTAATAGAATATAAAGAGCGGTGTACTTTTTGCCATATAAAATAGCAACGAGCGTTAAGATGCCCATAAAGCCTGCTCGGATAATTGGGGCTTGAGGGCCAACAAATATTATAAAAATAATAATGATTAGTATTGTTATCAATAAAGATACTTGTTTGCCAAGAAATTCTGTTAATTTGGCAATCATAGCTGAGAGTAATGAAATATTTGAACCTGAAAGGACCACTAGGTGAAGAAGACCAACCATCTTTAACTGTTCATAAAATATTTTTGTTGTTTTAAGATTGACTCCAAATATTATCCCATTAAGTAAGGAAGCTTGTGGCTCGGGAAGATAGGAGTTGATAATGGAGGTGAAAATTGAAGGAGAAGGCATGTAAAATTTTTAATTTCTAATTCACTATTAATTCTTTTATTTTTTCCCACACTCCTTTATTAATAATTTTTCGAGTACTAAGTTCACTGGTTGTCTTATAGGGTCGGTTTTGAATTATTTTTTGAGCAGTGACAGCGCCAATGCCTGGAAGTTGATCAAGCTCTTCAACTGTTGCAGTATTGATATTTATTTTTTCTTCGCTTATTGATGAAGTAGTATTATTTATTGAATAAGTTTGATTTGGCTGAGAGTAGTCAAGTGTTCTAGAATTTTCAATAATAATACCTTGATCTATTTCCCAGGAAAAGGGAATATAGATTTTTTCTTGATCGGAAATATAGCGGGCAAGATTATAGTTTCGAGTAAAGTAATATTGATCCGCTTCCTCAGATAAACCCTTAGCAATAGTTAAAATATCTTTTAATCTGGAACCATTGTTTATTTCATATACACCAGGTTTATTTACTGCTCCAGCGATTTCAATAATGATTTTAGTTTGAGGAATGTTAATTTGGGTATTTTCTAAGATGATTTCTTCATCTTGGGAAGCGTTATTTTTTAGAAAAACAATAAGTGAAATGAGTGCGATAAGTAAGGCTAATCCAATTAGAAAAATTTCAACTTTAAATTTATTAAATCTTTTTATAATTGGCGTAAAGGAAGTCATAAAACCATTCATACTATTTTTTATCTTCTGCCTTCGATTTGCTTTTGTCAACGGACTATAGTCCGCAATTAGGGGTTTTTAGATTGTTGTAGCAAGTAGTTAATTGGCGATATCTACCTTATTTTTTTGTGGATGACTATACCGATAAAAATAGCTAAGATTATTCCCATAATTATTTTAAAAGGAAGTGCAATAAATGAAGTTTTTGCTGAAAAAATATTTTGACCATCATCAAAATAAACATTAGCTAAAAGATTATAGCGACCAATGAAAAAACCATTAAGGACTAATGATGTTGGAGTTTTTGAGACAATGGTAGCGGAGGGAGAAGCGATAATTAATCTTTGTGATTGGGATAAAATGTTTTGAGGAATAATATCATAGGTTGCTTTTTCGTCAAAATTGCCTGTTAAAAGTATTTCTCCATGAGATTTGGCAACATTTTGACCATCATTAGCAACAATCAGAACAACTGGAATTTTATCATTACTATCAAATATTTTAATTTGTTTACCAAAAAGATTTAGTTTAATTTTAGGAAGAATATTAAAAATAGCTATTTTACCACGGACGTCAATATTACCTGATTCAGTAACTGTAATTAATATATTGCTTCCGATAGTTGCTTTTGCCTGGGAACCAGTTGTACCGTCAAGAGAAGGAGGGGGTTGGGTTTCGACTAAAAGTGTGTAGTAATAGTCTCCATCAGGAGCTCCTTCAGGTATGCGGATGCGAAGGAGGAGTTGTTCCGTCTCTTTACTTTTTAGGAAAAATGACTCCTCTAATTTAATAACAGAATTATCAAGAGAAAATCTAATTGGTCCTTCAAATTCATCTTTTAGACGAATGTTGCCATAATTATCTTGAGCGGTAAATGGTAAAATTTTTGCTTTAACAATGAGGGGATCTCCAAGATTATTAATTGTATAGGCAATTAACATTGATTTTCCAGGCTTAATTACTGTTTCAACCAATGGCGGAGAAAGGGAGAGGGTGATCTGTTGGGCATTTACTGGAGTAACACGTAACACGTAACACGTAGCAAAAAACAAAACTAAGAATAATTTTAAAAATGTATTAATGCTATGTGTTACGTGTTTCATGTTA
Organism: uncultured Gammaproteobacteria bacterium; assembly: GCA_964476545.1. Taxonomy (GTDB): domain Bacteria; phylum Patescibacteriota; class Microgenomatia; order UBA1406; family GWC2-37-13; genus CAYZAZ01. The sequence goes on along the minus strand of CAYZAZ010000021.1, from coordinate 6,477 downwards.
TGTTTTAGAAGCTCGGTGTGGCTACAAAATTAATAATTGTTTGGTAGCTACCAGCAGTTTGAATTGGCGAAATATTTACTTTAAATGTAACTGTTGCAAGATGAAGAATGTCTTTTGGTTTTGAACTGAGGTCAACGGTGACGTTGGTATTACTCATAATAATTATTGGATCTTCAGGAGTGGGAATGGTGGAGCGATCAGGAAAAGGGCGGTAACAGTTAGTTGGATCACTACAAGTTGAAAATGTTGTCGGGATATCTTCGCCACTCATTTTATAACCAAAACCATATTTAGTATTACTATTCCATGTCTTTGCGGTTGTTGAGTCACAAACATTAGATGGTAAACCATTACAGCTTGTATTATCTATTTGTTCTCCTGAAAGAGTTTTTAAAGGTGTTTCTTCGATAGCGGTTACTTGATATTGACCGGCGCCACCAAAAGAGACAGAGAGGTCGGTTGTGGCTGTTGTTGGGGTTTCGGGTACGAGGTGACCAAGGTTGATATTGGTTTGACTAATAGAAAAAGTAAAAGGAACAATAGCGTGCCAATATTGAAAGCCAGCCTTGACCGTGTAACCAGTTGAAGAAAATTCCTGAGCGGCAGTTTGGCCAACGGTGTTTGATAAACTGTAATTTGCGGACGTTGGATGCAAACTACCAATATTCACATTGCCGTATTTAATTCTAAACTGGGAAGATTCCATGTCAAGGGCATAGGAGGTTGTAGTTAGTAGTAAGTAGTAAGTAGTTAGGGTAAAAAAAGTGAGAATTTTAATTATTATTTTGTTTTTCATCTATTTATTAATTTCCTAACTACTATCTACTAACCCCTAACTACTAATTACTATTTTCAAACTTTTCAATCAACTTTTCAATTTCTCTGCTGTGTTTTTTTATTTCATGCAGTTCATGATCGCCCATAAAGTTTTCGATAGCATATTTTATTGATTTTAAATGATTTTTAAGCATTAAGGAAAGAAAAAGAAAAGTTTCCTCTTTAGTATTTATTAGTGCGTTTGTTAATTTTGAATTCTGAATTTTGAATTCTAAATTTTTTTTGTGTTCTTCTCCGACCAACATAGCAAAAGGAGTTAAAAAAGCAAGAGAGAGTATTGGTAACAGAGAAATTAATTCTTGATTAGGAGGAGTGGTTAATAAGAAGAAAATAACGAGCGTTAAAGTTGCAATAACTGAAATTATTGATTCAAGTAAGAGAGATAATGAAAAGAATAAAAAGTAAATTAAAAAGAAAAATGGAGAGTTGACTCCGCCGGTTGAATTAACAATAATTAAGACGATAAGAGTGAAGATGATTGATTCAAGAAATCGAGATTTACTATTACCGACTAATTTTTTTCCAATAAAAAGGATAATGAAGAGTAAGGCGCTGATTTGCAGGTCATATTGAGCAAGATTGGATTTTGAAAATAGAAACGATAAAGCAATAGTAATGATTATTGATATGGAATGAATAATTTGGGGCATATATTAAATATAGCATGGAACATATAACATGTAACATAAGAAAATTTATGCTACAATATTCATCATGAATGCAAAGCCAACAATTTCAAATAATTTTGTTAGAGAGGTTATTGAAGAGCTTAAAAAAGTATCTTGGCCAACTCGAAAAACTGCAGTTCGTTTAACATTGGTAGTTATTTCAATCTCCTTGATTATTGGAATATACATCGGTATAATAGACATTCTATTAGCTAAAGGACTTGAAATTGTTACAAAGTTTAGATAATTAAGATCTGCTTATATCAAATATTAAAAATCAAAGAGTAAAAATACATATTAAATATCAAATATATTTTATTTTTGATATGTATATTTGATTTTTAATATTTAATATTTAATATTTTCACAAGTGGATCAATCTCAAATTGTCAAAGAAAAAACTGAAGCTTTAAAAGCCAATATACCTTCATTTGGTGCTAAATGGTATGTGATTCATACTCAAACAGGCTACGAGAATAAAGTAAAACAAGCTTTAGAGCAAAGAATAAAGAGTTTGAATGTAGAAAATAAAATTTTTGAAGTAGTCATTCCTGTGAGGGAGATTGTTGTTGTAAAAAAAGGGAAAAAATCTAAAGCAATTGAAAAGGTTTTCCCTGGATATGTATTAGTTAAAATGATTTTGGACGATGATTCATGGTTAGTGGCTCGAACAACTGAGGGAGTGACTGGTTTTGTTGGCGCCGGTCTTAAGCCAACCCCAATTTCTAATCGCGAAGTTGAGGCAATTATGAAGTTTGTAACTCAAGAACAACCAAAGTTTAAAACTAAATTTTCAGTAGGTGAGGCTGTGAAAATTACTGAAGGTCCTTTTGCTGAATTTCTAGGAAGCGTTGAATCAATTGATGAAGCAAGAGGAAAAGTTAAGGTGTTAGTTTCAATATTTGATCGAGAAACACCAGTAGAATTAGATTTTTTACAAATTGCAAAATTATAATGGCTAAAAAAATTAAAACATTAGTTAAATTAAATTTAGCGGCTGGAGAAGCAACTCCGGCGCCTCCAGTTGGTCCAGCTTTAGGTCAACACGGAATTCCGATCATGGAGTTTATTAAAGAATATAATGCGCGAACGGCTAAATTAAAAGGTCAGATTATTCCAGCGGTAATTACTGTTTTTGAAGATAGAAGCTTTACTTTTATTACTAAACTGCCACCAGTGGCCGCGATGATTAAAAGAAAAATAAATCTTCAAAAAGGTTCTGGCAAGCCCAATACAGAAAAAGTAGGTAAGTTAACTAAAGTACAGATAGAAGAAATCGCAAAGGAAAAATTACCAGATATGAACGCTAATGACTTAGAAGCCGCTAAAAAAATAGTTGCTGGCACAGCAAGAAGTATGGGCGTTGACGTTGAATAATGTTAAATGTTAGATGTCAAATGTCAAATCCACATGTTAGATCTGCAAATCTAATAATTAGATTAAAAGATTTTAGATATGGATTTAACATTTAACATTTAAGTTTTGACATATTTATTTATGGGAAAAATTAAAACACGATTTATTGGAGATACGGATTTAGAGGAAAAGCAAAAAAAAGAACAAAAAGCACGAGCGTATGAAAAGAAATTGGAAAAAAAAGCTTCAGTAGAAAAAGCTCCAGAAGATAAATCTGAAGTTAAATCTGAAACTGCGCCAAAAAAAATCAAATCAAATAAAAAAGCTGAATCGAAAAAATTAGGTTCAAGACCACACAGTAATAACTATCAAAAAGCAAAAAAAATAGTGGATAAGAATAAAATTTATACCTTAGAAGAAGCGATTAAATTACTTAAAGAGATTAAATACGCAAAATTTGATGAATCAATTGAGCTTCATTTCAATGTTGACGAAACAGGTTTAAAAGGTGAAATTGAACTGCCACATTCTACAGGAAAGACGGTAAGAGTAGCAATTGTCGATGACAAAATTCTAGCTAATCTTGAAAAAGGTTTAATTGACTTTGATATTTTAATCACACATCCTTCTTTTATGCCTAAGTTAGCAAAGTTTGCGAAAGTGCTTGGGCCAAAAGGTCTAATGCCTAATCCAAAAGCGGGGACAATTTCTCCAAAACCAGAAGAAGTGGCAAAAAAGTTTCAAAAAGGAACTTTACGTTGGAAAACTGAAGCCAAATTTCCTCTGATTCATCAAATGATTGGGAAAATTTCTTTTGAAGATAAGGCCTTAATGGAAAATGCTAAAGCTTTTATTTTGGCTGTTGGAGCTTCTCATATTACTCAAGCGGTGATTAAATCTACAATGAGCCCGGGAATAAAGATTGAGCTTGACAAGTAATCTTCGTTATATTATTCTGTACATATATGTACAGAATAAATCAACTACTAAAGCTAAAAAATGAGTTATATCATACGAGCGATCTTTCATATATTTGGGGAATAAAAAATTCCAATACCTTATATACGACAATTAAAAGATATGTAAAAAGGGGAATTTTAATTCCTATTCATAAAGGATTTTATGCAGTCTTACCTTTGAATCAAATTGATCCCCTTAAATTAGGTTTGGGTTATATACATCAATTTGCTTATGTTAGTTGCGAGTATGTTTTATTAAAATTAGGAGTAATTTTTCAAAAATCTCCAAATATAACTTTTGTTTCAGGTTTTTCAAAGAAATTTTCTGTTGAAAATAATTTATACTCAGTTCGAAAGTTGAAAGAGAATTATTTGTATAATAATTATGAGGTAGTTGATAGAAATGGAGTAATGATTGCTAATTTAGAGAGAGCTGTGGCTGATTTACTTTATTTTAATCCACACTATTATTTTGATAACCGCAAAATGGTTAATTGGGATTTAGTAAAAAAGATTCAAAAGGAGGTTGGATATGAATAATACTGTGCATAAAGCTCATACGTATCGATTAGTGTCAGCAATAATTGATTCTCCAGTGATTTCCAATGATGTATATTTTAAAGGAGGTACTTGCGCAATGATGTTGGGATTTTTGGATAGATTCTCAGTTGATTTAGATTATGATTTAAAAAAAGAGGCAGATAATAAAGGAATCGATAGAGAGTTACGAAAAATATTTAAAAAATTTGATTTCGAATTGGTAAAAAAAAGTCATAATAGTTTATTTTATGTTTTAAGGTACAAATCAGAATTGGGTGAAAGAAGTAATTTAAAGTTAAGCATTGTTGATAAATCATTTCAAGCAAATATTTATCTTCCTCAGTATTTAAAAGAAATTGATAGATTTTGTGTTTGTCAAACTAAAGAAACAATGTTTGCAAATAAATTAGTGGCGATAACTGATCGCTATAAAAAAAGAAAAGATATTGCTGGACGTGATATTTATGATATACATCATTTTTTTATGCGAGGATTTAATTATACAAGTGATGTAATAAGTGAACGGACAAAGAAAGTGCCCATGATGTATTTTAAAGAACTGGTTAATTTTATTGAAACAAAAGTAACTGATACGATCTTAACCCAAGATTTAAGTTTTCTCTTACACCCCAGTCAATTTAAAAAATTAATAAAAATATTAAAAAAAGAAACAATAATGTTTTTGAATCAAGAAATAGAAAAATTGAGTATTAATAAGTAGTGATTTTTAATTGTGGTTTTTTATCCTGTATTTATTATTATTTTTTGTTATCATTTAATTAATGGATAAAATTGATACAGAAAGTGAATTTTGGCGATATTTGAGTCAGAATCAAAAGGATTTACTTCTTGAAGGGCAGTATCTTATGCGCGATATTATCAAAGATCATGCGTATCAATTTAAAGATTATTCTTTTCTTATTTTTCCTTTCGCTAAGGCATATGAGGGATTTTTGAAACAACTTTTTAAAGATACAAAACTTATTTCTCACTTAGATTATATTTCGGACCATTTACGTCTGGGTAAGTTATTATCACCTTTTTTAATTGATAGGTTGGGCGATCGTTCTTTGTATCAAAAAATACAATTAAAGACGAAAGATAATTTAGCAGAAGAAATTTGGTTGACGTGGAAAATAGGTCGCAATGTTATCTTTCACTATTTTCCTCACAATTTAAAGGCGGTAACTTTTTTAGAAGCAGAAGAAATAATTAATGAAATTTTAAGAACAATGAATGAGGCATATATAAAACTCAAAACTTAAATGTCAAATCTCAAATTAACATTTTACATTTGAGATATTATTATGAAGGGTCTGACAACACATCAAGTAGCTCAACTTCTAAACCAACATGGTTTGAATATTATCACGGAGCAAAAGAAGAAGACATTCATAGTAAAATTCTTTGAACAATTTAATAACTTCTTGACTATTTTGTTGATAATTGCGGCAATTTTATCTTTCATTATTGGTGAACCAGTTGATGGGAGTTTAATTTTTCTAATTGTTATTTTAAATGCTTTTTTTGGAATTTATCAAGAAGCAAAGGCAGAGGAATCTATTGCAGTTTTAAAAAAGATGACTGTGAGTCGTATAAGGGTAATTCGTGATGGGAAAGAGCAAGAAATTGACAGTCATTATTTAGTGCCGGGTGATATTGTCTTTGTTGAAGAGGGGGTTAAAATTCCTGCTGATGGTTTGGTGATTGAAAATCGTAATTTAGAAGTTAATGAATCTGCCTTAACCGGTGAGTCTTTACCTGTTCCAAAGAATTTAAATGAGGAAGTTTTTATGGGAACAATTATTACGAAAGGAAGAGGTTATATTGAAATAAAGAAAATTGGGATGGAGACAAAATTTGGAAAAATTGCTTCGGAGTTATCTTCAATTAAAGATATAAAAACTCCGTTACAAAAAAAGTTAGAAGGTTTGACTAAATTAATTGGGATTATTGGAATTTTTGCCGCTGTTTTTGTTTTTGTACTTTCTGTTATTCAGGGTGGTGCTTATTTTTCTTCATTTTTGTTAGCGATTTCTTTGGCTGTGGCTGTCGTTCCTGAGGGGTTGCCGGCGGTGATGACAATTACCCTTGCCATAGGAATGAAAAAGATGGCC